>JAKAHP010000235.1 GCA_021825505.1 Pseudomonadota bacterium | reverse complement strand
CGGCGCGGCGCGAACGCGCCGCCGCCGCCGGCATGCAGCTCTGTGCCAGCGCTGCCGAAGTCGCCGCTGGCGCCGACGTCGTGCTGACCAATGTGACGTCGACCGCCGACGTCGAGCAGGTGCTGCTCGGCGAGCACGGCGTCGTGCACGGCGCGGCGCCCGGCTTGCTGTGCATCGACCACAGCACGATCGCGCCCGACGGCGCGCGCCGCATCGGCGCTGCGCTGCGCGCGCGCGGCGTCGACTTCGTCGACGCGCCGGTGTCGGGCTGCGAGCGCGGCGCCATCGACGGCACGCTGACGGTGATGCTCGGCGGCGACGCGGCGGCGTGCGCGCGCGCGCTGCCGCTGCTGCGCTGCTACGGCCGCCACATCGAGCGCATCGGCGACATCGGAGGCGGCCAGGTGGCCAAGCTGTGCAACCAGATCGTGCAGGTGATCACGATCGAGGGCATCGCCGAGGCGATGCGTTACTGCGCCGCCGAAGGCGCCGACGCGCAGCGCGTGCTGCAGGTGCTGTCGAGCGGCTTCGCGGGCAGCCGCATGCTCGAGCTGATGGGGCCGAAGATGGTCGCGCGCGACTTCGCCGCCGGCATCCAGGCGCGGCTGCACGCCAAGGACTTCGGGCTGGCCGCCGACGCCGCGGCGGCCGCCGGGCTGACGCTGCCGGCGCTGGCTGCGGTGCGCAAGCAGCTCGACCGGCTGGTCGAGCTGGGGCTGGGCACGCAAGACACCAGCGCCTTGCTGCAAGTGCTCGAGCGCGGCTGAGCGGGCGCGGCACGCGCGCGACGCGTCAATCGGTGTCGAGCGTGTGGAACGACGCGTCGAGCGGGCCGATGTGCGTCGGGCTGAGCCAGCGGGCGTCGGCCAGCGGGCCGCGCAGCAGGTGGCCGACGCCGAGCAGCGCGGCGAAGATCGCCATGCGCACCGCGACGCCGCTGTCGGACTGGCGGAAGATGGCGCAGCGCGGGTCGGTGTCGAGCTCGGGGCTGAGGTCGTAGGCGTCGGGCGCCGAGTCGCGCGGCAGCGGGTGCATCAGCACGGTGTCGGCGGCGCAACAGCGGTCGAGGAAGGCGCGGTCGACGCGGAACTCGGCGCTGTAGCCCTCGACGCGCTCGCCGCCGAAGCGTTCGCGCTGGATGCGCGTCGCATAGACCACGTCGACGTCGGGCAGCGGCGCATGCAGCAGCGCGCGCGCCTCGACCGCGTGGCCGCGGCGCGCGACGGCCTCGCCCAGTTCGGCGGGCAGTTCGAGCCCGCTCGGCGCGATCAGCGTGAAGCGCAGGCCGCGGTACAGCGCCAGCAGCTTGATCAGCGAATGCACGGTGCGGCCGTATTTGAGGTCGCCGACCAACGCGATGTGCGCGCCGTCGATGCGCTTGCCCAGCCGCGCGAACTCGCGCCCGATGGTGTACAGGTCGAGCAGCGCCTGGCTCGGATGCTCGCCGGGGCCGTCGCCGCCGTTGACCACCGGCACATGGGTCGCGGCCGCGAATTGCGCGACCGCGCCGCGTTCCGGGTGGCGCACGACAAGCGCGTCGACGTAGCCGCTGATGACGCGGCTGGTGTCGTGGATCGACTCGCCCTTGGCCATCGACGAGAAGGTGAAACCGGTGGTGTCGCACACCGCGCCGCCGAGCCGGCAGAACGCCGCGGCGAAGCTGATGCGGGTGCGCGTGCTGGCCTCGAAGAACAGGTTGCCGAGCACCGCCCCCTCGAGTGCGCGGCACACCTTGCGGCGCCGCGCGATCGGCTCGGCGGCGCGCGCCAGCGCGAACAGCGACTCGACCGCGTCGAGGTCGAGCTGGTCGACCGAGAGCAGGTGCTGCAGCTTCACCGGCCGCCCCCCCACGGCAGCGACAGCGACTTGATCGTCGTGCAGCCGCGCATCGCTTCGCGCACGCCTTCCTTGTGGCCCAGCCCGGACGCCTTGACGCCGCCGAACGGCGCCAGCTCGGTGCGCCATCCCGGCACTTCCCAGACGTTGAGCGTGCCTACGCGCAGCCCGTGGTAGAGGCGGTCGACGAGGTCAAGGCGCTGCGTGCACACCGCCGCCGACAGCCCGTAGGGGGT
This sequence comes from Pseudomonadota bacterium, assembly GCA_021825505.1. Lineage (GTDB taxonomy): Bacteria > Pseudomonadota > Gammaproteobacteria > Burkholderiales > Burkholderiaceae_C > Thiomonas_A. The sequence continues at coordinate 2,810 of JAKAHP010000235.1, read as the reverse complement.
GGCGTTGGCCAGTTGCAGCGCGTCGTCGACGTCGTCGAACGCGATCACCGGTGCGACCGGGCCGAAGGTTTCGCGCTGCACCAGTTCGAGGCGCGGGTCGACGTCGGCCAGCACGGTCGGTGCGTAGGCGGCGCCGCGGCGCTGGTGGCCGGCCAGCAGTGCCGCGCCGGCGTCTAGCGCGGCGGCCACGCGCAGGCCGATCGCGCACGCCGCGGCCTCGTCAATCACCGTGCCGATGCGCGTGTGCAGCGGCCCGCCCCAGCTCCAGGCGCCGGCCGCCGCAGCCAGGCGCTCGGCGAAGGTCGCGGCGACGCGGCGCTGCACCAGGATGCGCTTGACCGCGGTGCAGCGTTGCCCGGAATTGGCGAACGCGCCTTCGGCCGCGAGCCGCGCCGCGGCGTCGAGGTCGGCGTCGTCGAACACGATCAGCGCGTCGTTGCCGCCGAGCTCGACCACCAGCCGGCGCAGGCCGACGTGCGCGGCCAGGCGCTGGCCGGTTTCGACGCTGCCGGTGAAGCTCAGCATCGCCACCTCGGCGCTGTGGAGCACGCTGCCCGCCAGCGTCGCGGCGTCGCCGAGCAGGGCCTGCAGCATCGGGCTCGGCAGCCCGGCGTCGAGCAGCAGGTCGACCAGGCACAGCGCCGACAGCGGGGTCTTGGCCGACGGCTTCACGATCACGCGGTTGTTCGTCGCCAGCGCCGGCGCGACCTTCGCCGCGACTTGCAGCAGCGGGTGGTTGAACGGTGTGATCGCGAAGATCACGCCGTCGAGCGGCTCACGGCTGGTGACGATGCGGCGCGCGGCCTCGGCCGGCCCGGTGTCGCCGGCGAAGCATTCGGCGTCGTCGCGCAGTGCTTCAGCTGCCGCGGCGCGCAGCAGCTGCCGGGTGCGCTCGACCTCGTGCGCGGTGTCGACCAGGCTCAAGCCCGATTCGCGTGTGATCAGCGCTGCGATCTCGGCGGCACGGGCCTGCAGCGCGGCCGCGGCGGTGAGCAGGATTTCGCTGCGGCGGTGGCGCGACAGTCGTGGCCGGTACGCGGCGGCGTGCTCGAGCGCGCGCCGCGCTTCCGCCGCGCCGGCCTGCGCGATCAGCGCGATCACCTCGCCGTCGTGCGGGTTGCGCAGTTCGGCGCGACATCGTCCATCGACGCGCGCGCCGGCCACGCGTGATCCTTCGAGCGTCGTGTTCATCGGACGCCCCCCCTCGCTGCGCTCGGCCCCCCGCGGGGGCTGAGCGCGGCTTCGGAGCGGCCGTGCGCCGCGTGCATGCTGTGCCCCCCGGCGCTGCGCGCCGGCCCCCCGCGGGGGCTGAGCGCGGCTTCGGAGCGGCCGTGCGCCGCGCTCATGTCGGCACCACCAGCATCGCCAAGGCGGCGACGACGAATACCGCGTTGCTCACGCGCTCGAACCAGGCCGGCGGGATGTGGCGCAGCAAGCGGGTGCCGGCGTAGGTTCCGGCCAGCGACACCAGCAGCAAGGGCCAGGCCGACGCCAGCAGCGTGCCGGGCGCGACGCCGCCGCCGCGGTAGACCAGCAGCTTGGGCACGTTGAGCGCGCACGAGGTCAGTGCGTAGGTGCCGATGTAGCGCTCCTTGACCACGCCCAGCGAGGTCAGGAACGGCCCCTTGAGCACATTGCCGCTGCCCAGCGCGCCCGAGGCGACGCCGTAGGCCAGCGCGAACAGCGCGAAGCCGGTGCGCGCCGGGGCCTGCGGCGCCGCGCCGCGCCGCCGGCGCAGCCGCGGCACGATCACCATCGCCAGCACGCCGGCGCCGAGCACGCGCTGGAACACGTGCGCGGGCACCACGACCAGCAGGACACCGCCGAGCAGCGCCCCGGGCAGTGCCCACGCGATCAGGCGACCGGCCAGCGCGAAGTCGACGTGGTGCCAGGTCAGCAGCAGCTTGGCGCAGTTCTGGAACAGGAAGTAGACGGTGATCAGCGCCACGCCCGATTTCGCGCCGTAGAAGCCGACGAACAGCGGCAGCAGGGCGTAGCCGCCGATGCCCAGCGCCGACGACAGCACCGAGGAGGCGAACACGGCCGCGACGAAGGCCGCGTAGCGACCCGCCGCCGGCGCAGGCACGAGGCTGTCGAGCAGCTCGGTCATGGCCCGCGCTCCAGCAGCTGCGCGGCCCAGCTGTCGCAGGCGACGGCGTCGGCCACGTCCAGCGCGCTCAGCCCGAACGCGCGCAGGCGCTCGGCGCTGCCCAGCGCGTTGCGCCCGTACGGCAGGGTCGGCTGCAGCGGCGCATGCACGCCGAGCTCGCGGTACAGCGGCAGCGCGCCGACGATGCCGACGACGTCGCCGGCGACATGCACCACCGCGCGCGTGCGCCGCGCCAGCGCGGCGTCGGCCAGCAGCCGATCGGCGTTGGCCTCGAGCAGGTCGCCGCCGAGCTCGGCGACGACGACCTGACAGCCGCAGGCGTCGAGCCGGCCCAGGATCGCATGCGCGGCTTCGATCACCGGGGCCGCCGCGGTGTAGGTGGTGGCCAGTCCCACTTCGGGGAAATCCAGCGCGCGGTCGGCGCCGGCGTCGCGCATCGCGAGCACGTCGCGCAGCCGCCCGGTGCCGGTCAGCTTGGCGGCGCCGACCACGCAGCCGCAGCGCTTGAACGCGCGGATCAGCGCCACGCAGGCGCTGGTCTTGCCGACTTCCGACGCGCTGCCGGCGACCAGCACGGTCGGCGCCGCCGGCGCGCTCGACCGTGCCGGCGGCGCGCACAGGTCGCGCAGCTGCAGCGCGCGGCCGTCGCGCAGCGGCGCACCGATCACGCGCACGCGGGTGAAGCCGCGCGCGGCGTGCG
>JAKAHP010000234.1 GCA_021825505.1 Pseudomonadota bacterium | reverse complement strand
GTTGGCGCGCGGCGCACGGCCGGCCGCCGCGATGACCGCGATGGCACGCGCGCTGCTGCGCGAATTGCAGGCGCAGCCGCAGGCCCTGCTCGAGCAGCGCATCGCGCTGCCGCCGCTGCGCCTGCTGTGGCACGCCTGGCGCGCACGCTGAAGCGCGCGCGCCGGGGGGCGCTTCAGCGGATCGACACGCCGCTCTTGGCCTGCACCTCGTCGCGCGTGACGCCGGGCGCCAGCTCGATCAGGCTCAGCCCGTGCGGGGTCACGTCGAGCACGCACAGATCGGTGATGATGCGGTCGACCACGCCGACCCCGGTCAGCGGCAGCGTGCACTGCGGCAGCAGCTTGTGCTCGGTGCTGCCGTCCTTCTTGGTCGCGACGTGCTCCATCAGCACGACCACGTGCTTGACGCCGGCGACCAGGTCCATCGCGCCGCCCATGCCCTTGACCATCTTGCCCGGGATCATCCAGTTCGCCAGGTCGCCATGCTCGCTGACCTGCATCGCGCCGAGGATGGCCAGGTTGATCTTGCCGCCGCGGATCATGCCGAAGCTGTCGGCGCTGCTGAAGATGCTCGAGCCCGGCAGCGTCGTCACGGTCTGCTTGCCGGCGTTGATCAGGTCGGGGTCTTCCTCGCCCTCGTAAGGGAACGGGCCGATGCCGAGCAGGCCGTTCTCACTTTGCAGCCACACTTCCATGCCGGCCGGCACGTGGTTGGCCACCAGCGTCGGCAGGCCGATGCCGAGGTTGACGTAGTAGCCGTCGCACAGTTCCTGCGCGGCGCGCGCGGCCATTTGATCGCGATTCCATGCCATGTCGTCGTCTCCTGGATACGGTTCAGGCGCGCGCTCGCACGGTGCGCATCTCGATGCGCTTTTCCGGCGACGCGTTGAGCACGATGCGGTGCACGAAAATGCCCGGCAGGTGGATCTGATCGGGGTCGAGCTCGCCGGTGTCGACGATGCGCTCGACCTCCACCACCGTGATGCGCCCCGCGGAGGCCACGTTGGGGTTGAAATTGCGTGCTGTGCGACGGAACACCAGGTTGCCGCTGCGGTCGGCGATATGCGCCTTGACCAGCGAGACGTCGGGCACCAGGGCGCGTTCCATCACGTAGGTGTGGCCGTCGAAGTCACGGGTTTCCTTGCCGTCGGCGATCACGGTGCCGACGCCGGTGCGGGTGAAGAAGGCCGGAATGCCGGCGCCGCCGGCGCGCAGCTTCTCGGCCAGCGTGCCTTGCGGGGTGAACTCCAGCTCGAGCTCACCGGCCAGATACTGGCGCTCGAACTCCTTGTTCTCGCCGACGTAGCTCGAGATCATCTTGCGGATCTGCCGCGTCTGCAGCAATTTGCCCAGACCGAAGCCGTCGACACCGGCGTTGTTGGAAATCACCGTCAGGTTCTTCGCGCCGCTGGCCTGCAGCGCATCGATCAGCGCCTCGGGAATGCCGCACAGGCCGAACCCGCCGACGGCGAGGGTCTGGCCGTCCTCGACGATGCCGTCGAGTGCTGCGGCTGCACTGGGATAGATCTTGTTCATGAACGAGTCTCTCAGGTTATACGCAGTGATGACAACACTTTACGCCCGGCGCGCGGGCGCCCGGTTTGCGCGACGTCAGGCCGCGCTCGCATCGGCCTCGAGCAGCGCGCGCAAGGCCTGCGGCAGCGGCGCGCTGCGGCGCTGCGCGTGATCGATCCACACCGTCTTGGCGCCGCCGCTGGCGTACAGCGTCGCCGGGTCGTCGTGGCGCACGATCTCGTAGTAGGTCTCGAAGCTGCTGCGCCCCGGGTTGGCGACGTACATGCGCACGCTCAACGTGCCGGGGTAATGCAGCTGCGCGTGGAAATTGCAGAACGCGTTGACCACGACCACGCCCTGCCCCGGCGCGTCGATGCGCGCCGCGATGCTTTCGAGCCAGTCGATGCGCGCGATTTCCATGTAGCGGAAGTACACGGTGTTGTTGACGTGGCCGTAGGCGTCCATGTCGCCCCAGCGGATCGGCACGATCGATTCGAACACCAGCTTGCGCTGCTCGGGTAGGTTCAGGCGCATGCGCCGCACTCCGTGGGGTTCAGACGGCGTAGCCGTCATCGGCGTTGATGATCGCGCCGTTGATGAAATGACTTTCGCCCGCCACCAGCATCAGCAGCACCGGGTCGAGATCCTCGGCGCGGCCGACGCGCTTGCGCGGCAGCGCGTCGCGCGTGCGGCGGCCGTTCTCGGTGCCCCAGAAGCCGTGGTTGAGTTCGGTGTCGATGTAGCCGGGGCAGATTGCGTTGACGTTGATTCCGTAGCGCCCCCATTCGTGCGCCATCACCCGCGTCATGTGCACCACCGCGGCCTTGCTCATCGCATAGGCGCCGAGCTGCGCCACCGCGCGCAGCCCGGCCACCGACGCGATGTTGACGATGCGTCCGCCGGCCCAGGTGCCGGGCGCGGCGCCCTGGGCACGCGCGATCATGCGCCGTGCCACTTCCTGCGCGACGAAGAACGCGCCGCGTGCGTTGGTGTCGAACACGCGGTCGAAGTCTTCGGGCCGCAGGTCGACCAGCGGCCCCGAGGCCGACACGCCGGCGTTGTTGACCAGGATGTCGATGTTGCCGACCTCGGTCTCGGCGTGCGCCACCGCGCCGCAAATGCTGCTGGTGTCGGTGACGTCCAGGCGCACCACGTGGGCGTCGCCGCCCTCGGCCTCGATCGCCGCGCGCAGTTCCTTGAGGCGCTCCAGGCGCCGGCCGCCGAGCGCGACCGCGGCGCCGGCGCGCGCCAGCGCCTGCGCGAACTGCCAGCCCAGGCCGCTGGACGCGCCGGTGACGAGCGCCACGCGCCCGGAAAGATCGATTGTGTAAGCCATCGCGATACCGCCTGCTGAATGTGGGGGCCGCGCGTTGCCGCCGCGGCTCGATCCGAACAATGCTAACCGTCGCCACGCGCCGCAACAATGCGGCCACGCGGCGCCGACGGGCCGCGCCGCGTCGGCGCGATGCTCCCGAAAGGAGTACTCACTCGGTGCAGCCGGCGCGGAGGCGCGGATTTGTCGATAATGCCCTTATGTCCGAGCGCACCATTCCGATCGTCGACCACCGCTACGCGTCGAGCGTGCCGCGCGTTCCCGCGCAGGCGCCGGCCGCCGGTGGCCTGCTCACCGACCGGCTCGGGCGCAGCCTGCACGATCTGCGGATTTCAATCACCGATCGCTGCAACTTCCGCTGCCGGTATTGCATGCCGCGCGAGATCTTCGACGGCAACTACGAATTCCTGCGTCACAGCGACTTGCTGAGCTTCGAGGAGATCGAGCGCCTGGCGCGGGTGTTCGTCGGGCTGGGCGTGCGCAAGCTGCGGCTGACCGGCGGCGAGCCGCTGCTGCGCCGCGGCGTCGAGGATCTGGTGGCGATGCTGGCGGCGATCCGCAGCGACGACGGCGAGCCGATCGAGCTGACGATGACCACCAACGCGTCGCTGCTGGCGCGCAAGGCGGCAGCGTTGAAGGCTGCCGGGCTGCACCGCGTCACGGTCAGCCTCGACGCGATCGACGACGCGCTGTTCCGGCGCATCAACGACGCCGACTTCCACGTCTCGGCGGTGCTCGACGGCATCGCCGCGGCGCAGGCCGCCGGGCTCAACCCGGTCAAGGTCAACATGGTCGTGCAGCGCGGCGTCAACGACCACCAGATCGAGCCGATGGTCGAGCACTTCCGCGGCAGCGGCGCGGTGCTGCGCTTCATCGAATTCATGGACGTGGGCAATACCAACGGCTGGCGCATGGACCAGGTGCTGCCGTCGGCCGAGGTGGTGGCGCGCATCGCCGCGCGCCACGCGCTGCATGCGCTGCAGCCGGCCGCGCCGGGCGAGACGGCAGAGCGCTGGGCGCTGGACGACGGCAGCCTGGAGTTCGGCGCGATCTCCAGCGTGACGCAGCCGTTCTGTCGCGACTGCAACCGCGCGCGCCTGTCGATGGAGGGCAAGCTCTACCTGTGCCTGTTCGCCAGCCACGGCCACGATGTGCGCGCGCTGCTGCGCGGCGACGCGCAGCAGGGGGTCGCGGCGGTCGACGACGACGCCTTGCGCGCGGCGCTGGCGCTGGTCTGGGGCGAACGCGATGATCGCTATTCCGAGCTGCGCGGGCTCGCGCCGCACGGCGCCGAAGAGCGCCGCGTCGAAATGTCCTACATCGGGGGCTGAAGCGCGCCGCCGATCTTGACGCCGGCCAATGCGCCCGGCCCATGCCGCGCCTAAGCTTAGCCGTCTGCGAGCAGCGATGAACCGCGATGTCCATGCGTCCCCGCGATCCGTTCCGCCCGGTCGAGGCCGGGCTCGAAACCACGCTGACACCGTGGCTGATACCGGGCTATTTCCTCGGCATCGCCCTGCCCTGGGTGGTGCCGGCGTGGCTGGCGCTGACCCAGCGCCCGGGCCCGGTGAGCCTGCACGCGGCGCTGCAGCGGCAGACGCTGGACATGATGGCGGTCGGGCTGACCATGTTCGACGCCTCGGCGGTGTTCGCGATCGCGCTCGGCTGCCTGATCGTCACGCTGATGAAGGGGCGCCCGCGCTACGCCGACTCGATGGCGCCGCCCGCCGAATAGCCGGCGCGCCGCGCCGCCTCTCGGCAGGGAGGCGCGCGGTGAGCGCGGCGCACGGCCGCTCCGAAGCCGCGCTCCCCACGGTGCGCCTTGCAAGGCGCACCGGCGCGGTCGGCGCGCGGCAGTCCGCAGGGACTGCCGCTGGTCCGACCTTGCCCCTCGGGGAGTCGAGCGTAGCGAGGAGGGTCGTCCAATGAACGCGCCGATCCCCCGCACCGAGATCACCGGGCTGGTGCTGGCCGGCGGCCGCGCCACGCGCATGGGCGGACGCGACAAGGGACTGCGCGAATTGGCCGGCGAGCCGC
>JAKAHP010000233.1 GCA_021825505.1 Pseudomonadota bacterium | reverse complement strand
GGCAAGATGGTCGGCGCCGGGGCCTCCCTGACCAAGCCGTTCACGAAGGATCAATTGCTGAAAGCCGTTCAGAATTACGCGACCGCCGACGGCGTTTCCCAGCCATGAGCAGCATCCGCAAAATCCTGATCGTCGACGATTCGCGCACGGAGCTCTATTTCCTGTCGGATCTCCTGCACAAGAACGGCTATGTCGTCAGCACCGCCGAGAACGGCGAGCAGGCGCTGGCCGCGCTGGCCGCCGACCGACCCGACCTGGTGCTGATGGACATCGTGATGCCGGGCCAAAACGGCTTCCAGCTGACGCGCCAGATCACGCGCAATCCGCAGTTCGACGGTCTGCCGATCATCATCTGCACGAGCAAGCGGCAGGAAACCGACAAGTTGTGGGCGATGCGCCAAGGCGCTCGCGACTACGTGACGAAGCCGGTGGATCCGCATGATCTGCTGAGCAAGATCATGGCGCTGTCTTGACCCGGCGATGGCACGCTCGAGTCTGATCGAATTCCAGGGCCGCCTCGCCGAGCGGCTGCAGCAGGCGCAGCACGCCGCCGGCGAGTCGCGCTGGCTCGCGGTGGTGGCCGGCGACTCGAGGCTGTTGCTGCCGCTGGCGCAGTCGGGCGAGATTTCGTCGTATACCCCGCCGACCGCACTGCCCCATGCGCAACCGTGGTTCGTCGGCCTGCTCAACCTGCGCGGCGAAGTCTGCGGCATCGTCGACCTCGCCGCCTTTCTCGGCGACGGCGGCGCGACGCGCGCCGGCGCGCGCAGTCGGCTGGTGCAGTTCGCGCCCAGCCTGGACACCAATGTCGCGCTGCTCGTCGAGCAGCTCGTCGGGCTGCGCACGCCCGAACAATTCGTCGTCGACCCGCAGGCGCCGCCCGCCACCCTGCCCTGGCTCGGCCCGGGCCTGCTCGACGCCGACGGCCTGCGCTGGCGCGAGCTGAACCTGGCGCTGCTGGCCGACGATAGCCGTTTCCTCCAGGTCGTCTGAACGATTTCCCAGTCGGAGCCCCCATGGCCTTGTTTCCCAAGTTCGCCTCCACCGCGCCGAACGCCGACGTCACCGCGATCGGCGAGTCCGCGATGACCCCCGCCGGACAACCGGCGGCGGCGCGCGAGGCGCGACGCACCGGCCTGCCACTGCTCGGGCGCATGCCGCTGGCGCGCCAGCAGCGCCTGCTGCTGGTGCTGATGATCGCCGCGCTGCTGCTGCTCGGCGCCGGTCTCCTGGTGACCTTGCGCACCAGCTCGGGCTCGGCCAGCCTGCTCAAGGACAGCGGCGACGCGGCGATGCAGTCGCAACGCGCGGCCAAGTCGATCAGCGCGGCCCTGCTCGGATCCCCCACGGCGTTCGCCGAACTGCGCGACAGCGCCGACGCCTTGCGCGCCGACGTGCAGACCCTGCACGGCGGCAACGCCCTGGCCAAGGCGCGGCCGCTGGTCGACGCCACCGTGAAGAACGCGCACACGGTGGTTGCGCTCGAATCGGTGCTGACGCAGACCAACCAGGCGCTGCACGGCGTGTCCAGCCAGTCCGACGCGATGCTCGAGCCGGCGCAGACCGTGCTGTCGCTGCTGCAGCAAAGCAACGCGCCGGCGGCCGACGTCGGCGCGGCCGCGCAACTGGTGATGCTGACCCAGCGCCTGGGCAAATCGGCCAACGAATTCCTCTCCTACCAGGGCGTCAGCCCGGGCGCGGTGTTCGCGCTGGGCAAGGACCTGAACACCTTCAACCAACTGCTCTCCGGCCTGCTCGACGGTGACGCGACGCAGCAACTGGTCGCGGTGCGCGATGCGCAGGCGCGCCAGCAGCTGAGCGCCTTGCAGGGCGCGTTCGCGTCGACGCGCAAGCTGGCCACCGCGGTGCTGGGCAATTTGCAGGCACTGAGCAACGCGCGGCTGGCGCAGGCTGCGGTGGTGAAGGATTCGGTGCCGCTGCTGGACGCGCTGCAACAGCTGCAGCATGGCTATTCGGCGACAGCTGGCGGCCGCTCCGCCGGCATGCTGTTCGTCGCGGTCTGCGGCTTCATCGCGCTGTTCGCGCTGCTCGGCCTGGCCCAGCTGTACGTGGCCGATACGCGCCAGCGCGCGCAACAGGCCGAGCGCCAGCGCCTGCAGGCCGAACGGCTCGAGCTTGAAGCACGGCGCAGCAACGAAGCGAACCAATCGGCGATCCTGCGCCTGATGAACGAGCTGCAGAACGTCGCCGAGGGCGATCTGACGCAGCAGGCCACGGTGACCGAGGACATCACCGGCGCGATCGCCGATTCGGTCAATTACACGGTCGAGGAACTGCGCAACCTGGTCGGCCAGGTTCAGTCCAGCGCCGAGCAGGTGCGCACCGCCTCGGCGCAGGCGCAGACCACCTCGAGCGATCTGCTGAAGGCGTCCGAACAGCAACTGGCCGAGATCCGCGCCACCGGCCGCTCGGTGCTCGAGATGGCCGAGCGCATCAACGCGGTGTCGGCGCAGGCGCAGCAGTCCTCCGACGTGGCGCGGCAGTCGCTGCGCGCAGCCGAGCAGGGTCAGCTCGCGGTGCGCAACTCGATCGACGGCATGAACGCGATCCGCTCGCAGATCCAGGACACCTCCAAGCGCATCAAGCGCCTGGGCGAATCGTCGCAGGAAATCGGCGAGATCACCGAGCTGATCTCGGACCTGACCGAGCAGACCAACGTGCTCGCGCTCAACGCGGCGATCCAGGCGGCCTCGGCCGGCGACGCCGGGCGCGGCTTCTCGGTCGTGGCCGAGGAAGTGCAGCGCCTGGCCGAACGCTCGGCCGACGCCGCCAAGCAGATCGCCGCGCTGGTGCGCGCGATCCAGACCGACACCCAGGACGCGGTCGCCGCGATGGAAAAGAGCACGCAGGGCGTGGTCGAGGGCGCGCGCCTGTCCGACAGCGCGGGCACCGCGCTGAGCGAGATCGACCGCGTGTCGCGCGAGCTCGCCGAGCTGATCCAGCGCATCGCCGGCCAGGCGCAGACCGAAGCGCAATCGGCCAATCATGTCGCCGAGAACATCCAGCACATCTTCGTCGTGACCGAGCAGACCGGCGAAGGCACCCGGTCGACCGCCGAACTGATCGCGGAGCTGGCACGCGTGGCCGGCACCTTGCGCGACTCGGTGACGCGGTTCAAGATCTCCTGAGCGGGCACGCCGCGGCATGGACCTCGCCCCCAGCCCCTCCCCGACCGCCGCCGATGGCGCGCCGCTGGCCTGGATCATCGACCAGGTGCGCGACAACCTGCTCGGCGCGCTCACCGCGCTGCGCCGGCAGCTGACGCTGCACGCGCCCGACAGCGACGAGGCGCGCACCCTGCTGCTGCAGGCGCGCGGCCAGCTGCATCAGGCTGCCGGCGCGATCGACCTGCTCGGCTACGCCGCCGCCGCGCGCCTGGTGCAGGCAGCCGAGCGCGCGGTGGCCCATGCCATCGAACAACCGCAGCGACTCGACGAGCGCGCGCAGCAAGCGCTGGCCACCGCGCTGCACGCCGAACTCGATTTCCTCGACGCGCAGCACAGCGGCGCGCACGAGGATGCGGTCAAGCTGTTCAAGCCCTATCGCGCGCTGCTCGAGTTCGTCGGCGACACCGCGCATCCGGCGGACCTGTGGGACGTCGACTGGAGCTGGCCGGAGCAGTCCGACGCGACGCCGGTCGCCGCGCCGGCGGCGACGCTGCGCAGCGACTACGAACGCGCCCTGCTCGAACTGCTGCGCGGCGGCGACGTCGCGGCAGCCGGCGCCGCGCTGCAACGCGTCGCCGCTGTCGCGGCGCGCGCCGCGCAAGGACGCGAGCGCTCGCTGTGGAACATCGCCGGCGCGTTCTTCGAAGGCATCGCGCTGGGGCTGCTGCCCACCGACGTGTACGTCAAGCGCCTGTGCAACCGCCTCAACCTGCAGCTCAAGAGTCTGCTCGGCGGCCAGGCGCAGCCGCCGCAGCGGCTGGCGCATGAACTGCTGTTCTACTGCAGCCAGGCGCTGGCACGCGCCGGGACGGACGCGGCGCCGGCCTTGCGCGACATCGCGCGCGCGCTGCAGCTGCCGCCGGCGGCCGCGGTCGACTACGACCGCGACCATTTCGGCCGCGTCGATCCGGCGCTGGTGCAGCAGGTGCGGCGTCGCCTGGGCCAGGTCAAGGACGGCTGGGCGATGCTGGGCAACGAGGACTTCAGTCGCGTCGATCGCCTGCTCGACGCGCTGGGCCAGCTCGGCGCTGCGCTGCGCGACGTGCAGCCCGGGGTCGAGGCGCTGCCGGCGGCGATCGAGCGCGTGGTGCGCGCGGTCGCCGCACGCCGCGAACTGCTCAGCCCCGAGCGTGTGCTCGAAGTGGCCACCGCGCTGCTGTTCCTCGAGGCCGCGTTCACCCATTTCCGAGCCGATGACGAGGTGTTCCTCGAACACGCCGGCGAACTCGCGCAACGCCTGCTGCGCAGCGCCGACGGCGAAGCGGCCGGCGCGTTCGCGCCGTGGATGGAAGAGCTGTACCGGCGCACCTCGGAAACGCAGACTTTGGGCAGCGTGGTCGACGAGCTGCGCCACGACATGGCCAGCGTCGAGCGCCTGCTCGACGCCTATTTCCGCGACCCGACGACGCTGCCCGAGCTGGCCCCGGTGCCGCGCTTGCTGACGCAGATGCGCGGCGTGCTGTCGGTGCTGGGCATCGATGTCGGCGCGCAGGCGCTGGGCCACATCCGGCAACAGGTCGACGCGCTGATGGCGACGCCGCGCGATGCCACGGTCGATGCCGACGGCTTCGACCAGCTCGCCGGCAACGTCGGCGCGCTGGGCTTCCTGATCGACATGCTCGGCTACCAGCCCGAGCTGGCCAAATCGCTGTTCGCGTTCGACGACGCGCGCGGCGAGCTGCGTCCGTTGGTGGCAGCGCCGCGCCGGCGCGCGCCGCGCGCCGTCGAGGAGGCTGC
>JAKAHP010000232.1 GCA_021825505.1 Pseudomonadota bacterium | reverse complement strand
GCGCCGACGGCGGGCGCGGCTGCAACGTCACGGTGCCGTGCAAGTTCGACGCCGCGCGCGCCGCGCAGCGCCTGAGCGCGCGTGCCGCACAGGCCGGCGCGGCCAACACGCTGGGCTGGGACGAGGACGGCGTGCTGTGGGGCGACAACACCGACGGCGTCGGCCTGCTGCGCGACCTGGCGCGGCTGCTCGACGCCGAACCCGGCGTGGCGCTGCGCGCGCGGCCGCTGCTGCTGCTGGGCGCCGGCGGCGCTGCCGCCGGCGTGCTGGGTGCGTTGATCGAAGCCGGCGCGCCAGCCATCGCGGTGTGGAATCGCAGCTCGGACCGCGCCGAGGAACTGGTCGCGCGTCACGCGGCGCTGGCGCAGCGCCACGGGTGCGCACTGGAGGTGGCGGAGCAACCGCGCACCGGCGCCGCGCTGGTGATCAACGCCACCGCGGCCAGCCTCGGCGGCGCCGCGCTGGCGCTGCCCGCCGGCGTGCTCGGCCCCGGCGTGCTGGCCTACGACCTGATGTACGCAGCCGCTCCCACCGCCTTCGTCGCGCAGGCGCGCGCGGCCGGCGCGCGCGCCGCCGACGGGCTGGGCATGCTTGTCGAGCAGGCCGCCGAGAGCTTCCATCTGTGGCGCGGTGTGCGCCCGCGCACCGCGCCGGTGCTCGCGCAGCTCGAGGCCGAACTGCGCGGCGCCGCCGCGCACTGAAACGGCCGGGACGACGACGATGGCACGACGCTCCTCCCGCCGCCGCGGCCTGTTGCTGCTGGCGCTGTGCGCACCGCTGCTGCTGCAAGGCTACTTCGCCGTCTGCATCGCGCTGTGGCGGGTGCTGCCGGTGACCACCGGCAGCTTCATGCGCAGCGGCCAGCTGCGCCTGCTGCGCAACGGCGACGCCGCCGCGTGGCGCCACGACTGGCGCGGCCTGGACGCGATCAGCCCGTGGCTGGCGCGCGCCGTGGTCGCGTCGGAAGACGCCACCTTCGCCAGCAACGACGGCGTCGACTGGGAAGCGCTGCGCGACGCCTGGCGGCGCAATCACGAGCGGCGCAATGAACGCCGCCACCGCATCGTCGGCGGCTCGACCATCACCCAGCAGCTGGCGAAGAACCTTTTCCTGTCGCCGCAGCGCAGCTATCTGCGCAAGGCGCAGGAGCTGGCCATCACCTTCATGCTCGAGGCCATCCTCGGCAAGCGGCGCATCCTCGAGGTCTATCTGAACAGCGTCGAATGGGGCGACGGCGTGTACGGCGCCGAAGCCGCAGCGCAGCACTACTACCACCGCCCGGCGGCGCGCCTGTCGCGCCTGCAGTCGGCGCGGCTGGCGGTGATGCTGCCGGCGCCGCGCTTCTTCGAGCACCATTTCGGCGGCGCGTACCTGAGCGCGCGCAGCGGCGTGATCGCCGCGCGCGCGCTCGACGTGGCGCTGCCGCCGCTGCGCTGACGCGTTCAGCCGCGCGCCAGTTCGGCGAAGGCGCCGTCGGCCGCCTGCAGCGTCGCGTCGATCACCGCGTCATCGTGCGCCGCCGAGACGAAGCCCGCCTCGTACATGCTCGGCCCGAGGTAGACGCCGCGGTCGAGCAGCGCGTGGAAGAAGCGCTTGAACGCCTCCAGATTGCCGCGCGCCATGTCGGGGTAGTTGCGCGGCAGCGCGTCGGCGAAGTAGATGCCGAACATGCCGCCTTCGCTGTCGGTGCGCAGCGTCACGCCGTGGCGCGCGGCCGCGGCCTCCAGGCCCTGCATCAGGCGCCGCGTGGTCTCGCCCAGGCGCTGGTGGAAGCCCGGCGCGCGGATCAGCCGCAGCTGGGTCATGCCGGCGGCCACCGCCACCGGGTTGCCCGACAGCGTGCCGGCCTGATAGACCGCGCCCAGCGGCGACAGCGCGCGCATCACGTCGGCGCGGCCGCCGAACGCGGCCAGCGGCATGCCGCCGCCGATCACCTTGCCCATCACGACGAGGTCGGGGCGGATGCCGTAGAGCTGCTGCGCGCCGCCGAGCGCGACGCGGAAGCCGGTCATCACCTCGTCCCAGATCAGCAGCGTGCCGTGCTCGGTGCACAGCTCGCGCAGGCGCTGGTGCCAGTTCGCGTCGCCGCGCACGAAGTTCATGTTGCCGGCGATCGGCTCGACGATCACGCACGCCAGCTCAGCGCCGCGCTCGGCGAACAGCGCCTCGAGCTGCTCGACGTTGTTGTATTCGAGCACCAGGGTGTGGCGCGCGACGTCGGCCGGCACGCCGCCCGAGCTCGGGTTGCCGAAGGTCAGCAGGCCGCTGCCGGCCTTGACCAGCAGGCTGTCGGCGTGGCCGTGATAGCAGCCCTCGAACTTGACGATGGCGTCACGCCCGGTGAAGCCGCGTGCCAGGCGCAGCGCGCTCATGCCGGCCTCGGTGCCGCTGGAGACCAGGCGCACCATCTCGACCGCGGGCATCAGCTCGCGGATCGCTTCGGCCATCTCGATCTCGTCGGCAGTGGGCGCGCCGAACGACAGCGAGCGCGTCGCGGCGCGCTGCACCGCCTCGATCACCTCGGGGTGGGCGTGGCCGAGGATCATCGGGCCCCAGGAACCGATGTAGTCGATCAGGCGCCGGCCCTCGGCGTCGATCATGTAGGCGCCTTCGGCGCGCTCGATGAAACGGGGCACGCCGCCGACCTGGCGGAATGCGCGCACCGGCGAATTGACGCCGCCCGGGATGGTGCGCTGGGCGCGCTCGAAAAGTTCTGCGTTGCTGGACATAAGGGAAGCGCCGCCGCGCGGCGCGCGATCAGAAGGAAAGGACGGGACTCACTGCAGGCCGACCGGGGAGATCGACTCGTCGTCGGCCTCGGGCCCGGTCTGCGCCCAGAAGAAGCGGTCGGGCACGAGCTGGCCCATGCCGGGACGGTAGGCGAAATCCAGGCTCTGGTCGAGGAACTCGAGCGCCTCGTGTACCGCCTGGTCGAGCTTGGCGCCGGTGCCCAGCAGCGCCGCGACCGCGGCCGACAGCGTGTCGCCGGCGCCCGAGAACCCGGCGTCGAACAGCTCGAAGCGTTCGCGCAGCAGCTGCCGGCGCGGGCTCAGCAGCAGGTTCTCGACGTGGTTTTCCGGCACCAGCACGCCGCTGACCAGCAGGTATTGCACGCCCATGCCGTGCGCCTGCTGCATCAACGCCTCGGGCGTCGGCGGCTCGTCGCGCTCGACGTCGCCGAACAGGAACTGGCTCAGCGCGGTGGCGTTGCCGCACAGCACGCGCGTCTGCGGCAGCACCAGCTCCTGCATCGCCTTGATGTATTCGTCGAGCTGCGACTCGTCGAGCGCCTGCAGATTGCCGATGTAGGTGACCAGCGGCAGCTGCGCATAGTCGGCGAGCAGCTCGGCCACCGCGCTGACGACTTCGACATTGCCGAGGAAACCGACCTTCCACGCCGCCAGCTCGACGTCCTCGAGCACCGCGCGCGCCTGCTCGACGACGGCGTCGGCGTCGACTTCGACGATGTCGAAGATCTCGGCGGTGTCGCGCACCCAGATCGAGGTGGTCACCGGCAAGGCGTGACAACCGACCGCGGCGCATACCGCCTGGTCGGCGGCCAGCCCCGCGGCCCCGCTGGGGTCGGCGGCATTGAACGCCATCACGGCCGGCGGGGATTCGGGAGCTTCGGTGGAATTGGGCATGATCGGTCCTGAGAGGCGGCTGCCGCGCCGCGCGCCACGGGTCGACGCGACGCCACAAACCTGGCGCGCGCCTTCTTAGAATGATTGAATCTTATGCCAGAGGACGATACGCTGTGACACAACCTGAGTACAAGACGTGGATGTGCTTGATCTGCGGCTTTGTTTATCAAGAGCTGGAAGGACACACGCCGAGCGGAATCGCCCCGGGCACGCGCTGGGCCGACGTGCCGTTGAACTGGACGTGTCCTGAATGCGGCGCGCGCAAGGAAGATTTTGAAATGGTGGAGATCTGAGATCCCCGCCGCCCCCTGGAGAGTCCGCTTGGGCAAGACCAACGCTCGATTCACGGTGCTGGTCGTCGACGACAGCCACACGATACGCCGCAGCGCCGAGATCTTCCTGACCCAGGCGGGCTACGACGTGCTGCTGTCCGAGGACGGTTTCGACGCCTTGTCGAAAGTCAACGACGCGATGCCCGACCTGATTTTCTGCGACATCCTGATGCCGCGGCTCGACGGCTACCAGACGGTGGCGATCATCAAGCGCAGCCCGCGCCACGCGTCGATCCCGATCGTGATGCTGTCGTCGAAGGACGGGGTGTTCGACAAGGCGCGCGGCAAGATGGTCGGCGCCGAGGCCTACCTGACCAAGCCGTTCACGAAGGACCAGCTGCTGACGGCGGTGCGGAACTACGCGACGGCGGATGGCGTTTCCCAGTCATGAGCAGCATCCGAAAAATCCTGATCGTCGACGATTCGCGCACGGAACTTTATTTCCTGTCGGATCTTCTGCATAAGAACGGCTATATCGTCAGCACCGCCGAAAACGGGGAGCAGGCCTTGGCCGCGCTCGCCTCCGATCGCCCCGACCTCGTGCTGATGGACATCGTGATGCCGGGACAGAACGGTTTCCAGCTGACGCGACAGATCACGCGCAACCCGCAATTCGACGGGCTGCCGATCATCATCTGCACGAGCAAGCGGCAGGAAACCGACAAATTGTGGGCGATGCGCCAGGGCGCTCGCGATTACGTGACAAAGCCGGTGGATCCGCATGATCTGCTGAGCAAGATCATGGCCCTGTCGTGATCCGGCGATGGCACGCTCCAGTCTGATCGAATTCCAGGGCCGCCTCGCCGAGCGGCTGCAACAGGCGCAGCACGCCGCCGGCGAGTCGCGCTGGCTCGCGGTGGTCGCCGGCGATGCACGGCTGCTGCTGCCGCTGGCGCAGTCGGGCGAGATTTCGTCGTACACCGTGCCGACCGCGCTGCCGCACGCGCAACCGT
>JAKAHP010000231.1 GCA_021825505.1 Pseudomonadota bacterium | reverse complement strand
GCCGGCGCTTCTCGGCCGAGGGCACGGTGCGGCCGCTCGGCGGCCTCTACCTCACCGACGACGACGAGGAGCCGCGGCGCCTCCTCGACGCGGCGGCGCTGGCGGGCGTGCGCGAGGCGCGCGCCGCGTTCTATCCGAACATCAACCTGGCAGCTTTCGTCGGCCTGGACTCGATCAGCTACGCCAGCTTCCTGCGCGCCGGTAGCCAGACCTGGGGCGTGGGCCCGGCGCTGACCCTGCCGATTTTCGAGGGCGGCGCGCTGCGCGCCAATCTGCACGGCGCCCAAGCCGGCGCCGACGTCGCGATCGAGCGCTACAACGCCACCGTGATCGGCGCCGTGCGCGAAGTCGCCGACGCCCTGACGCGCCGCGCCTCGGTCGAGCGCCAGCAGGCGCAGCAGCGCGACGCCTTGCGCCTGGCGCGCGACGCGCTGCACCTGGCACGCCAGCGCTACGACGCCGGCCTGGGCAACGAGCTCGGCGTGCTCGACGCGCAAGGCGCGGTGCTCAAGCTGCGCCTGGCCGGCGTCGACCTGAAGACGCAGGCCCTGATCGACGACGTTGCGCTGACGCAGGCGCTGGGCGGCGGCTACGACCCGGCCGACCGCCACCCCGTCGCGCAGCCCTGAGCCTTCCCGAATTTCCAGACACACGAACCGCACGCACACGGAGCCTCGCATGAGCGCGAACCCCCAGAACAATCAAACTTCCCAGGCCGACCGTTCGGCGACCCGTCGCCGCCTGATGCTCGGCGCGATCACGCTGTTCCTCGTCGCCGGCGCCGCCGACCTCGGCTATACCTACTGGCGCAGCCTGCACGAAGTCAGCACCGACGACGCCTACGTCGGCGGCAACCTGGTGCAGATCACGCCCCAGGTCGGCGGCACGGTGACCGAGATCGCCGCCGACGACACCCAGCGCGTGCGCGCCGGGCAGCCGCTGGTGCGGCTTGACGGCGCCGATACCCACGTGGCCTTGCAGCAGGCCGAAGCCGAGCTCGGGCGCGCGGTGCGCGCCGTGCGGGTGAGCTATGCGCAGACCGCGGCGCTGCGCGCCCAGGTGGCGGTGCACGAGGCCGAAGTCGCCACCGCGCAGGCCGCGCTGGCGCGCGCCGACGACGCGATGCGCCGGCGCGAACAGCTCGCCGGCAGCGGCGCGGTCGGCGCCGAGGAAGTGCGCCAGGCGCAGTTGCAGGCGCAATCGGCGGCCACCGCGCTGCAGACCGCGCGCAGCGCGGTCACGGCGGCGCGCGCCGCGGTCGCCGCCAACGAGGCGCAGACCAAGGGCGTCACGCTGGCGCACAACCCGGCGGTGCGACTCGCCGCGGCGCGCGTGCGCGAGGCCTATCTGGCGTGGGCGCGCACGGTGATCCCGGCGCCGGTCGACGGCGTCGTCGCCCGCCGCAGCGTGCAGCTCGGCCAGCGCGTGGCCCCCGGCATGCCGCTGATGAGCGTGGTGCCGCTGAACGATCTGTGGGTCGACGCCAACTTCAAGGAAACCCAGCTGCGCGAGCTGCGCATCGGCCAGCCGGCCAAGGTCGTCGCCGACCTGTACGGCTCGAAAGTGACCTACACCGGCAAGGTGGTCGGCATCTCGGCCGGCTCGGGCGCGGCGTTCGCGCTGCTGCCGGCGCAGAACGCCACCGGCAACTGGATCAAGGTCGTGCAGCGCGTGCCGGTGCGCATCGCGCTCGACCCGGCGCAACTGCAAAGCCACCCGCTGCGCGTGGGCCTGTCGACCGAAGTCGAAGTCGACATCACCGACCACAGCGGCGCGCCGGTGATCGCGCTGGCGCCGACCCAGCCGGCCGCGCAGACCACGCTGTACCGCGCCAACTGGACCCAGGCCGATGCCGAGGTCGATCGCATCATCGAGGCCAACGCCGCCGGCCTGCCGCGCCGTGAACTCGGCCTGGCGGGCGCCGCGAAGCCCGGGGCGAAGGCGGGTGCGAACTCGCGCGGAGCCGCGCAATGACCGATCTGACGACGGTCGAGGAGGCCGCCGCCGGCGCCACCCCCGACCCCAGCGAGCATCATCCGGCGCACCTGCGCCCGCTGGCCGGCAGCGCGCTGGTGCTCGGCACGATCGCGCTGAGCCTGGCGACCTTCATGAACGTGCTCGACACGTCGATCGCCAATGTGTCGATCCCGGCCATCGCCGGCGACCTCGGCGTCAGCTCGTCGCAGGGCACCTGGGTCATCACCTCGTTCGGCGTGGCCAACGCAATCGCGGTGCCGCTGACCGGCTTCCTGACCCAGCGCTTCGGCGCGGTGCGCGTGTTCCTGTCCAGCATCCTGCTGTTCACGCTGTTCTCGTTCCTGTGCGGGCAGGCGCCGAGCCTGGCGGTGCTGATCCTGTTCCGCGTGCTGCAGGGCGCGTCGGCCGGGCCGATGATTCCGCTGTCGCAGACGCTGCTGCTGTCAAGCTATCCGCCGCAGCGCTCCGGCATGGCGATCGCGATGTGGTCGATGACGACGCTGGTGGCGCCGATCACCGGGCCGCTGCTCGGCGGCTGGATCACCGACAACATTTCCTGGCCGTGGATCTTCTACATCAACGTGCCGGTCGGCATCGTCTGCGCGATGGTCACGCTGTCGATCTACCGCGACCGCGAGACGCCGATGCGCAAGCTGCCGATCGACTGGACCGGGCTGGCGCTGCTGGTGGTCTGGGTCGGCTCGCTGCAGGTCATGCTCGACAAGGGCCAGGAGCTCGACTGGTTCTCGTCGCCGACCATCGTCGCGCTGGCGGTGGCCGCGTTCGTCGGTTTCGTGCTGTTCCTGATCTGGGAGATCTACGACGAGCACCCGGTGGTCGACCTGACGCTGTTCAAGATCCCGAACTTCACGATCGGCACGATCATGCTCGCGGTGGCCTACGGCATGTTCTTCGGCAGCCTGGTGCTGCTGCCGCTGTGGCTGCAGGAATTCATCGGCTACACCGCGACCGACGCCGGCGAGGTGCTGGCCTGGGTCGGTCTGTTCGCGCTGCTGCTGTCGCCGCTGCTGGGTCGCTACATGCACCTGGTCGACACGCGCTGGATCACGACGTTCTCGTTCCTGAGCTTCGCGCTGGTGTTCTGGATGCGTTCGCGCTTCACCACCGGCGACGGCTACTGGGACTACACGATCCCGACCATCGTGCAGGGCATCTCGACCGCGACCTTCTTCATCCCGCTGCTGGGCATCGTGCTCGGCGGCCTGCCGCCGCAGCGAATCGCCGCGGCGTCGGGGTTGTCGAACTTCGCGCGCATCACCGCGGGCTCGTTCGGCACGTCGATCTACACCACCTGGTGGATCGACCGCGCGTCGATGCACCATGAGCGGCTGGCCAGCCACATCTGGAGCGGCAACCCGATCTCGACGCCGGTGCTGCAGGGCATGCAGCAGGGCGGGTTCAGCCACGAGCAGGCGCTCGGGCTGATCGACCGGCTGATCACGCAGCAGGCCTACACGATTTCGGTCGACGAGATGTTCCGCCTCAGCGCCTGGCTGTTCGTCGCGCTGACGCTGCTGGTGTGGTTCGTGCGGCCGGTGCGCGGCGCCAGCGTCGACGCCGGCGGCGCGCATTGAACGGCGGGTGTGGGCACGCATCGCCGCGAGCGTTTACGATGCCGCGATGATCGAGCCCACCTTGCTGCTGCTGATTCGCCACGGCGAAACCGCCTGGAACGCCGATGCGCGCATCCAGGGCCACACCGACATCGCGCTGAACGCGCGCGGCCTGGCGCAGGCACAGGCACTGGCCGGCGCGCTGGCCGACGCCGAGCTGAACGCGATCTACTGCAGCGACCTGACGCGGGCGCGGCAGACTGCGGCGCCGCTGGCGCGCACCCTCGGCCTCGAGCCGCGCCTGGATGCCGCGCTGCGCGAACGCGCGTTCGGCGCGTTCGAAGGCTCGAGCTTCGCCGAACTCGAGCTCTTGCATCCGCAGGCCTGCGCACGCTGGCGCGCGCGTGATCCGGCGTTCGCCGCCCCGGGCGGCGAGCGGCTCGACGCGTTCTACACGCGCGTCACCTCGGCAGCGCTGCGCATCGCGGCCGAGCATCCGGGCGGTAGTGTCGCGCTGGTCAGCCACGGCGGCGCGCTCGATTGCCTGTATCGTTGCGCCAGCGGCCAGTCGCTCGACGCGCCGCGCAGCTGGGAACTGCGCAACGCCGCGATCAACCGGGTGCTTGTCGCTGAAGGGCGCATGACGCTGGTGGGCTGGAACGACGCCGCCCATCTCGATTCGGTGCTCGACGAGAACACGGCCTGAGCCGCTGGCCGCAAGGCGGCCCGCGGCGACCTGCCATCTGCGGTGCCGGATTCGAGCTCATTCGGGGCTGGCGGCATGCACCATGAGCTTCGACAGCGCTGCTGGGCGCTTTTGGCAGCCTGATATTCGTGCATTTCGCGGTCAGCTAGTCGCAAATTGCTCGACGACTTGCGCCCTACGAACAAATGTAAATACCTGTAACCAGTATGCTCCATCCAGGGCCCGCAGTCGCTGATCGCGGGCGATCCGGTGTCCTTGGAGCAGATGATGGCGCGCGACAAAAATGGTAAGAAATCACGACGTTCACCGACGATGTGGACGAGTTCGATGGCGTTGGCGCTGTTGCTAGGCGCATGCGGTGACGGATCGCCGCCGAACGGCGGGCGCGTTGGTGAGGGTGGCGTCCTCGAGGGTAATGCTGCCACGGGCAGTGCAGATACGGGTGGTGCTGACGCGGCTGGTGCAGGCGCGGGTGGTGCAGGCGCGGGTGGTGCTGACGCGAGCGGTGCTGACGCGAGCGGTGCTGACGCGGCTGGTGCTGACGCGGCTGGTGCTGACGCGGCTGGTGCTGACGCGGGCGGTGCAGGCGCGGGTGGTGCTGACGCGGGCGGTGCTGACGCGGGCGGCGCGGGCGCGGGCGGTGCTGGCGCGGGCGGTGCGGGCGGTGCGGGCGC
>JAKAHP010000230.1 GCA_021825505.1 Pseudomonadota bacterium | reverse complement strand
GGCGGCGCCGCGGGTGGCGCCGGCGTTGCGCCGGAAAGTGCGCGACGCGCTGCTGGCGATGACGACCAGCGCGGCCGATGCCGCGCTGCTGGCCGGCGTGCAGATGCCGCACCCGGTGGTGGCCGACTATGCGCGCGACTACGCGCCGCTGGCCCGCTTGCGGCTCGACGGCTTCGTCGTGCGGTCGCGCTGAGCGTCACGTGAGCGCCGTGCTGGGTAGGTTCCGCGGGCTGGCGCGCCGCTTCGCGCTGCGCCAGTTTCGCGTGCAGTTGATCGTCGGCGTGCTCGCGCTCGGCCTGTTGAACTTCGTGTTGATCGGGCTTTACGTCGGCCACGACTTCGTGAAGCTGCAGCACCGCGATACCGAGCGGCGCTTCAACGCCGTCGCCGGCAATCTGAGCATCGGCGCCACACCCCTGATCATCGTCAAGGACTACGGCTCGCTGGAAAGCATGCTGCTTTCGGCGGCACGTTTTCCGGGCGTGCGCAGCCTGGCGATCACCGACGCGCAAGGCCGCGTGCTCAGCCGCGTCGATCGCGCGCGTGGCGCCGCGCCGCACGCCAGCTATGCTTACGCGACGCTGCGGCCGCCGTCAGCGGGGCGCGAGCACGTCGCCTGGGAGCGCGCCGTGTCGGGGGGCGGCGGCGTCGAGATCTGGGCGCCGATCGAGCAGGGCAGGCTGGGCTGGCTCTACCTCAGTGGATCGGCGCGTGAGATCCACGCCGAGGTCGGCGTGCTCGCACGCAACGGCTTCGCGTTCCTGTTGTTGCTGTTCGTCAGCAGCGGCGTGCTGCTGGTGCTGTGGCTGCGGCCCAGCCTGATGGCGCTGGCGCGCGCGACCGCGTTCGCACGCACGCTGGGCGCGCCGCAGGGCGGCCGGCTGCCGGTTTATCGCGGCAATCACGAACTCGAAGTCCTCGGCGATACGCTCAACGGTACCGCGCGCAAGCTGCGCGCCCAGGAGGCGGCGTTGCGCAGCAGCCAGGCACGGATCGCGGCGATCCTCGAGAACCTCGCCGACGGCGTGATGATGCTCGATGCCGAGGGCGAGATCGCGCTGGTCAATCCGGCGTTCTGCGCGCTGTTCGGCGTCGAAGCGGCCGATGCGGCCCGCGGCGGCCTGCCGCGCTACCTTCCGGAGATCGACATCGAGCGCGACGGCGTCGAATCGGCGCTGACGCCGTACTGCAGCGGGCGCCACGGTGGCGGCGAGGTCGTCGGGTTGGGGCGCGCCGGCGAGCGCATCGCATTGGCGTTCGCGGTGAGCCGCTTCGAAATCGACGGGCAGACGCTGTTCGTCGGCTCGTTCCATGATCTGCGCGAGCGCAACCGGCTGATCGCCGAACTGCAGCACAACCGCGATGAGGCGATTTCCGCCAACCGCGCGAAGTCGGACTTCCTGGCTTCGATGAGCCACGAGATCCGCACGCCGATGAACGGCGTCATCGGCATGCTCGAGTTGTTGCTGCACAGCGGTCTGGACGCGCAGCAGGCGCGCATGGCCGAAGTCAGCCGCGCCTCGGCGATGGCCTTGCTGGACATCATCAACGACATCCTCGACCACGCGAAGATCGAGGCCGGCAAGCTGGAGCTGATCGACGATCCATTCGACTTCGCGCGTTGCATGGCCGACGTCGCGTTGCTGTTCGAGCCGCTGGCGCGCAAGCGCGCGGTCGCGTTCAGCATGCATCTCGACCCGGCGTTGCCGGTTGCGCTGCGCGGCGATGCCTTGCGTTTGCGCCAGATCGTCACCAACCTGATAAGCAATGCGATCAAGTTCAGCGCCGGGCACGAGCGACCGGGCGTGGTCACGCTGTACGCCGACGCCTGGCGCGGCAGCGGCGGCGAGCGCGCCATGCTGCGGCTGCGCGTGGTCGACAACGGCGTGGGCATTGCCGCCGATGCGCTCGAGCGGCTGTTCCTGCCGTTCGAGCAGGCCGACCGCTACACGACGCGGCGCTACGGCGGCACCGGACTCGGCCTGTCGATCTGCCACAGCCTGGTGCGCATGATGGGCGGGAGCATCGAGGTTTCGAGCCAGGTCGGCGCCGGCAGCACGTTTACCGTGCTGTTGCCGCTGCGTCGGGGCGACGCGGCCGGCGTGACGGCCCTCGACGCGGGCCGCGGCGTGCTCGCCGACGCCGCGCCCGTGCCGGTCCACGCGCTTGAAGAAGGCCGGGTCGTGCTGGTCGCCGAGGACAACGAAACCAACCGGCAGGTGATCCGCTTGCAACTCGACCGCCTGGGCTGGGCCGCCGATGTCGTGGCCGACGGCGCGCAGGCGTTGCAGCGCTGGGCGAGCGGCGACTACCGGCTGGTGCTCACCGACTTGCAGATGCCGGACATGGACGGTTTCGAGCTCGCACGCGCCATGCGTGCGGCCGAAGCCGCGGGCGCGCGCCCGCGCACGCCGCTGCTGGCACTGACCGCCGCGGCGCTGCCGGAAGAACTCGCGCGCGCGATCGATGCCGGTGTCGACGCGTGCCTGACCAAGCCGCTGCGTCTCGACGCCCTGCGCGACGCGCTCGAGCGCTGGGATGCGGCTGGCACGGCGGCGCGGCGAAGCGCTCGCTCAATGATGTGACTTCGCCATCAGCTTGAGCATTTTCAGATTGATCACGATGAAGCGCACCAGCTGCCACGGCCACAGTGTGCGCAGCGCGCGCGTGAACCCGGTGGGGCGCGGCGGATAGTAGGCTTGCTGATAGGGTTCGCGGTTGGTCGGCAGGTCGGGCATCGCAGTCTCGTCGCGGGAGGAGGTTCAGTCGGGCAGCAGCGCCCAGCCGGGGCGCAGCCGGGCCTGGTAGATGAAAGTGTGGTGCAACAGCGCTTTCATCCAGTGGCCGGCCAGGCCGATCTCGCCGAAGGTCAGGTTCATGTCGCGACCGTAGTCGGGGTATTTCGCGTAGTCCGGCACGACCGGGTAGACCGTCATCGTCGCCGCGGTGCCCTTGAACAGGTGCGAGCCGGTCGACGCCACGCAGGCCGCGCCCATGCGTGCCATCGACGCTTCGTGGGTCGGTCGCTCGGCGCCGCCGAGCATGTCGCGGATGCTTGCTGCGACGGCCTTGGCCATCGCCGCCGACGGCATGCCGGTGCGCGGCGGCGTCGGGCTGATCGCGGTGCCGGACGGGCTTTGCATCGGCTTGCTGATCGGGTGCGGCGGCGCGAACGCGATGCCGACCGCGAACAGCGCCGGATAAAGCGGCGACTGATAGGTCTTCGGCCAGTCCTCGGCGCTCCACTGCGCGAACGGGCGTGCTGTGTAGTCGGCATCGACGCGCATGAAGCCGTTGGGCGCGAATACCTTCGCGGTGATGTCCTCGCCGGCGCGGTCGAAGGCCTTCAGGCCGACGCCGGAGAACGGCGGGATCAGCATCGAGAAGTCGAAGGCCAGCTCGCCGCTGCTGCCGTCGAGCTGTTCGTAGTGGATGGTGCCGGCGTCGACGCGGCTCACGTGCGCGCGGGTGATCCATTCGATGCCGCGTTCGACCATCAGCGATTCGACGAAGGTCTTGCCGTTGGTCACGTAGCCGCCACGCGTGATGTGCACGCCGCCCATGCCGAAGTCGCCGAGTTCGTATTCGTTGCTCAGCCAGATCACGCGTGCGCGCTCGCGCACCCCGGCCTCGCGCAGCACATGATCGACGTTGAAGATGTATTCGAAGGCCGCGCCCTGGCAGGTGCAGCTGCCGTGCCCGGTGCCGACGACCAGGGTGCGCCGCTCGCCGCCGCGCATCGCAGCGATGGCCTGCTGCAGCTTTTCGTTGGCCTCGAGCGCGTGGCCGGCGGTGCATACCGACACCGTGTGGCCGTGCTCGGGGCCCAGACCCGGGGTCGCGCCGAAGTTCAGCTTTGGCCCGGTGGCGTTGATCAGGAAGTCGAACTCGACCTTGTCGTGCTGGCCGACGCGGGGGCCCCCGGTGTATTCCAGCGCGACGTAGCCGCGCGCGCTGGCCGCATCGCCTTCCGGGTGGATCGCCAGCGCGCGCGCCTGGCGGAAATCGACCCGCGTCTTGGCGTAGATCGACGCCAGATCGAAGGTCACGTCGTCCTCGCTCATCTGGCCGACGCCGACCCAGATGTTCGACGGGATCCAGTTCCATTTCGCGTTCGGCGAAACGACGACGATGTCGTGCCGGCCGCCGACCCACTTGTCCAGATAGCGCGCCGCGGTATGCCCCGCGATGCCCGCGCCCAGGATGACGACAGTTGCCATGGTTGCTCCGTTGCCGCGCGTGCCGACAGCGGCTTCCGCGTTGCACCGATAATACTCATGCCAGTATGAAAAGGTAACAGCTCGAAAACCCTCGGTTGCGTTTGCCTTGGGTCAAGCGCGGTGCACTTCTCCCTTTCTACGATCTGGCATTTCGGCGTGTCCGTGCAACTCCTGCAACGGACGCTCGCCGAGCCCCATCGCCCATGCCCCGCGCCGACTTCCGAGCCCAGCGCTTCATGCCGCGTTTCGTGTCACGTTTCGTGCCACGCTTTGCGCGCACCATTCCCGGTTTCATCCTCACCGTCGCGGTCGCCGTCTCGCTGCTGCTGTCGGCGGTGATGTACACGATCGTCGCCGCGGTGTACGACCGCACCGTGCACGAGGACGCGCACAACGTCGCCGCGCTGGTGGCGCGACAGACGTTCGCGTCGATGTACCAGATCATGAGCCGCGGCTGGACGCGCGACGAGCTCGAGTCGTATCTGGCGACCACGCGCAGCGCGTTTGCCGGCACGCCGTACACCCTGCAGATCTACCGCGCGCCGATCGTCGCGCGCCAGTACGGCGTGATCGCGCAGCCGCCGATCGACGCCGCGATCGCCGGTGTGTTGCGCGACGGCGAGGCGCGCCAGACCGACAACGGTGCGGGCGCGCGCTACATCTACCCGCTGGTGGCGCAGCAGCGCTGCATGGGCTGCCACAGCGACGCCCAGCTCGGCCAGGCGCTAGGCGCGATCGACGTG
>JAKAHP010000229.1 GCA_021825505.1 Pseudomonadota bacterium | reverse complement strand
ACGGGCACGGGCACGGGCACGGGCACGGGCACTGGCACTGGCACTGGCACTGGCACCGGCACGGGCACTGGCACTGGCACTGGCACTGGCACTGGCACTGGCACTGGCACTGGCACTGGCACTGGCACGGGCACGGGCACGGGCACGGGCGGCGGCACTGCCGCGACCTTCGTGGTCGGCGGCACTGTCAGCGGCCTGCCGCAGGGCCAGAGCCTCACGCTGCTGAACAACGGTGGCGACGCGGTCACCGTCAGTGCCGACGGCAGCTTCCAGTTCCCGACCGCGCTGGTCTCCGGCGCCGCCTACACGGTCAGCAGCGAGGGCCAGCCCACCGGAGCCAACTGCACCATCGGCCAGGGCAGCGGCAGCGCATCGGCCAGCTCGGCGACCGCCGTCGCTGTCGTCTGCTCGCCGACGCAGGTGAACAACATCGCGCTGTTCCTCGATTTAAGCGCCGGCACGCTCATCAACTACGCCTACGACCCGTCCACCGCACAACTCTCGCCGCTGGCCTCCCCCAAAGCCGTCGCCGGGACCAATGCCGGCCCGATGGTCATCGACCCGTCGAACCAGCACGCCTTCGTGCTGCTGCCGGGCACGACCACCCCGGAGCTGGCAGCCTACACGCTCGGAGGCGGCGGCCTCGTCACCCTCGCCGCGACGGTCCCGCTGAGCTCCCAGGGCGCCGGGATCGCGCTTTCCACGGGCGGCAATTACGCCTACGTCCTGGCAAATCCCAGCGCGGGCGGAGTCGACATGCAGCTCCTCACCTACCCGATCAACACGCCCAGCGGTGTGATCGGCTCGCCGATCGACATGCCGATGCAGTTGGCTTCCAACGCCGCCACGCTGTATCGCAACCCGAGCTACGACATGCTGTTCGTGCTCGATCCGTTCCTGAACAACGTCACCTGCTTCGCCATCGGCGCCACCGCGCCCGCCACCCCTGGCGTGCCAGAGGCGATTTCACAACTCAACACCGGCAATGGCCCACGCGCGATGGCGGTGACGCCGAACAACGCCTTCGCGTACATCCTGAACGGAGTCGACAACACAATCCAGCTGTTCACGCCCCAACAGAGTAACGACCCCCACCCCGGCTCCTTCGAGACCCCCAGCCAGCACACGTATCCGATCGCGTCATCGACAAGCGGTCACGCCATAGACGCGGCTTCGATCGCCATCGCCCCGAGCGGCAGGTTCCTCTACGTCAGCGACCTGTCCAACGCCGTGATCTATCAGTATTCGATCGACCAGGTCAGCGGCGCGCTGACGCCGCTGACCCCGGACTCCGTGCCGACGACTGCGCCGGGGCAGCTCTCGGTCGTCGGCACGGCCACCGCGGCCTCGCTCTATTCGGTGCGCCTCAATCAGGTCGCGGCCTGGACCATCAACCCGACCTCGGGCCAGCTGACACCGGGCACGCCGGCGGACTACAACTTGGGCTCCAACGTCATCGTCGGCTTCATGGCATTCGGCCAGTAAGCCGTCACTCGTGTCCGTGCGCGCCTGCGTACCCGCCTCGAGGGGCGCGCCGCCGCATCCCCAGCCCCCGCGCGCACGACCTCGTCCCGCTGCGCACACGGCGCGCGTGGCAATCAACGTCAGTCACGCCGCCAGCGGCCAAGGTGCCCCCTGCCGGACAAGCGCGCCTTGCCATGCGCTGAATCGCATATTTTCAACGGCCGTCGAATGCTGCGGTGACGCGATTATCCGGGTGGCAACCGAATAATCGCCACACATTCTGATCAAGCACAACAAAGTGCTCTGCGCAATTCACTGCGCACCGAACATTCCAAAGCAATTAGCGCCAAAACCATGACGATTCGCCACCGCGTCGACCTTGCCCGCCCCGGCGCCGTATGCGCGCTGACGCCGCGAGGCCGCGGCGTTGCATGGCGCAGCGTCGACGCCACCGGCGGCGTCCTCGCCCCGATCGACCCTGCGCTGGCACCGAGCCTGCTGGATGCCGCCCCACCGATCGACCCCGAGTGCGCCGCGACCGCACCGTCGATCGATCCGGCCGGCGGGCAAGGGTCGGCTGAGCAATCCGCGTCGCTGACGCTGCCGAGTGCCTCGGCGGTCGGCGATCGGTACGGCGGCATCCGGCCGCCGACCGCGGTCGGGCGCGTTCGCGTCCGGCCCTTGCAAACGACCCGCCCAGGCGGGCCGACTTCCAACCTCTCGGGAGCCCCACGATGAAAATCCAACCGATGGCCTTGGTCATCGCTGCCGCCTGCACCGCTCTCGGCGGCTGCGGCGGCGGCGGCAGCAGCACTCCCACCCCCACCCCCGGCGGCAGCACCCCCGGCGGCGGTGGCGGCGGTGGCGGCGGTGGTGGCGGCACGGCTGCGACCTACCTGATCGGCGGCAGCGTCCAGGGCCTGTTGCCGGGCGAAACGCTGACGCTGCTGAACAACGGCGGCAACCCCCTCCAGGTCACGCAGGCCGGCAACTTCCAGTTCCCGACCGCGCTGGCCGCCGGCGCCGCCTACTCGGTCACCATCGCGGCCCAACCCAACGCCGCCACCTGCACCGTCAGCCAGGGCAGCGGCAGTGCATCGGCCACGTCGGCGACCACCGTCACGGTCGCCTGCACACAGTCGCAAGTGAAAAACATCGCGCTGTTCCTCGATAGCACCACCGGCAACCTGATCAACTACTCCTACAACGCCACCACGGCACAGCTCTCGCCGCTGGCCGGGCCCGAAGCGGTCACCGCGGCCGGCGCCGGCCCGATGGCCATCGACGCCTCCGCAACCCACGCCTACGTGCTGTTGCCGAGCACCACCAATCCGATGCTGGCGGCGTACACAATCGGTGGCGGCGGCGTTGTCCAAGGCGCCGGGCAGACGGCGCTGAGCGGCGCGGGCACCGGGCTCGTGCTTTCACAGGGCGGCAATTTCGCCTACGTGCTGGCAAACCCGTCAAGCACCAGCGGCACAAGCAACATGCAGCTCGTCACCTACTCGGTCACCCCGTCCACCGGCGCGATCGGCTCGCAGGTCGGCGCACCGCTCGGTCTGACGAACACCGCCACCCTGCTGTATCGCAACCCGATCCACAACATCGCGTATGTGCTCGATACGGGCAACGACACCATCGTGAGCTATTCCATCGGCGCCAGCGCATCCACCACCGCGGGCGTGCCATCGGCGGCCTCCAACGTCACCGCCAGCGCCACACCAAGCGCGATGGTGGTGACGCCGAACGGTGCGTTCGCTTATGTCCTCAGCACGACTGCCAAGAACATCGCGATGTACGTCCCCACGTCGAGCGGCAACACCCCAGGCAACATTTTGAACACATCCGCCCCCACGATGACTTCGATCGTGTCAGCAGGCAGCGGCACCCTAGACCCGGTTTCGCTCGCGGTCGACCCGAGTAGCAAGTTCCTCTACGTCAGCGACCCGGGCAACAGAGTGATCTACCAGTACGTGATCAACCAGACCACCGGCGTGCTGACGGCGATGCCCCAGGCCTCGGTCGCGGCGCCTGGAGCAGGGCAGCTCTCGGTCGTCGGCACGGCCGGCGCGGCCTCGCTCTATTCGGCGGCCGGCGGCGTGGTCTCGGCCTTTACCATCGACCCGACCTCGGGTCAGCTGACGGCGGCCAAGCCGGCGGAGTACACCCTCGGGACCAAGGTCGACATCGGCTCGATGGCGTTCGGCCAGTAAGCGGTCGGCAGCGCGGCGGCTTCGTGGGCGCCGCCGCGCTGCGGGAGCACAATGCGGGGTATGCGGCGCATGCCGCGCCCCGCCCCGATTGCCGATGACCGCCAGAGCCGATGCCGGCGCCGACGCGCGCCGTTTCGTACGTGCCCACCCGCAAGGGGTGCTGTCGACGCTGTCGCAGCGTCACGGCGGCACGCCCTACGGCTCGATCACGCCCTTCGCGCTCGACCACGCCGGCTGCCCGCTGATCCTGGTCTCCAGCCTGGCCGAACACACCCGCAACCTCGACGCCGACGCGCGCTGCAGCCTGCTCGTGCACCCCTGCGCGGCCGATGCGCAGGCCGCCGGCCGCGTCACCCTGCTGGGCCGCGCGCAGCGCGGCGGCGACAAGGCCGCGCTGGGGCCGCGCTATCTGCGCTACGTGCCGGGCGCGGCCGGCCACTTCGAACTGCCCGACTTCCACTTCTGGCGCATCGTGCCCGAAGCGATCCGCTCGATCGCCGGCTTCGGCCGCGCACGCTGGGTCGACGCGGCCGCGTTCGCGCCGCCGCCGAACCGCGTCGGCGACGCCGAGGAGGCGATCGTCGCGCACTGGAACGGCGAGCGCGGCGACGCGCTGCGCGCCTGTGCGCGCCGCGCCGGCGCGCGCGCGCCGCGCCAGGTGCGGCTGCTCGGCGTCGACGTCGACGGCGCCGACCTGCGTGTCGACGGCGCGCAACTGCGTGTCGAGTTCGACGCGCCGGCGACCGACGGCGACGCGGTGCGCGCGGCGCTGGCCGCGCTGAGCGGCGAGGCCGGCTGATGCCGTTTGACGCGCTCGCCGAGCTCGACGCCTGCGCGCTGGCCGCGCTGATCCGGCGCGGCGAACTGAGCGCCGCCGAGGTGCTCGACGCCACGCTGCGCCGGCTCGACGCGCTGAACCCGCGCCTCGGCGCTGTCGTGTTCGACTGGCGCGAGCAGGCGCGCGAACAAGCGCGTGAGCAAGCGCGCGCCGCGCCGGCGGGCGCCTTCGCCGGCGTGCCCTTCCTGCTCAAGGACATCGGCCAGGACCTGGCCGGGCTGCCGGCCACGCTGGGCTCGCGCGCGCTGCGCGCGCTGCGCGCCGAGCGCAGCGCGGCGCTGGTGCGCCGCTGGTCAGCCGCCGGGCTGCTCATGCTGGGCAAGACCAGCATTCCCGAATTCGGGCTGAAGGCGGTGACCGAAAGCGCGCTGTTCGGGCCCTGCCGCAACCCGTGGAACCTCAGGCTGAGCCCGGGCGGCTCGTCGGGCGGCGCGGCCGCGGCGGTGGCCGC
>JAKAHP010000228.1 GCA_021825505.1 Pseudomonadota bacterium | reverse complement strand
CCGATCTCAGTGCCGGGGCCAGCAGGTCGGGCGCGGCGAGGCTGCTGTGGCGCTCCTCGAAGATCAGTCGTGCCGACAGCGTCGAGGCCGGCGCCGCGCGTGGCGTTGCCGCCTGCGTCAGGCAGGCGACCGTCAGGCCGCGTGCCGCATCGTCCACACCCAGCCGCAGCGGCTGCAGCAGCAGGCCGAGCCACGCCAGCACGAACAGCCAGGGCGCCGCGCTGCACGAAAATGGCCGATGTCTAGCGTTCATCTCGGCGCGAGCTTAGCAGGCCAAGGCGGCGGCAGCAGCGCCGTTGCGCCGTGCCCCGGCCGGTCGGTGGACAATGCGCTTGATGAGGCCGCGCGTTCGGCGGCGGAGACTTCCCGAGGACCATCGAGTTGACGACCATGAGCAAGGCCGTGCTGCGGCGCGGCGCCCCGATCGGACAAGGCCAGGAGCCCTTGATCTGCGCGCCGCTGGTTGCGCGCCAACTGCCCGCGCTGGCGACCGAGGCCGCCGCCGTCGCGGCGCGTCAGCCCGATCTGATCGAGTGGCGCGTCGACTTCTTCGACGCCATCGCCGACCTCGACCAGGTGCTGGCCGGCGCCGCGGCGGTGCGCGCGGCGATCGGGGCGATCCCGTTGATCTTCACGCGACGTTCGATCCGCGAAGGCGGCGAGCCGATCGCGCTCGACGAGACGCAGGTGGTCGCGATGCAGCAGGCGATCTGCGCCAGCGGCCTGGTCGATTTCCTCGACTGCGAGCTGAGTTGCGCCGCGCCGCATTTCCAGGCCAGCGCGGACGCCGCGCGTCGCCACGGCGTCGGCCTGATCGCGTCGTTCCACGATTTCCAGCGCACGCCCCCCGCGGCCGACATCGTCGCCCGCTTCCACCAGGCCGCCGCCGCCGGCGCCGACATCGCCAAGGTCGCGGTGATGCCGCGCACCCTCGACGACGTGCTGACCCTGCTCGGCGCGACGCTGCAGGGCGCGCGCGAAGTCGAGCTGCCGCTGATCACGATGTCGATGGGGCCCTACGGCGTGCTCACGCGCCTGTTCGGCTGGATGTTCGGCTCCAGCGTCAGCTTCGCGGTCGGGGAGGCCGCGTCGGCGCCCGGACAAGTGCCGATCGACGACATGCGCCGCGTGCTCGACGTGCTGCACCGGTCGCTGGGCAAGGGCGCCATGTCCGCCCGACAGTAGGCTGTTGTCGCACTTGATGGGCGCATCTCCGCATCAATCGGGTGAAGGGAGCGTGCCCGATCGCACTGCGGGCGCTGGGTGCCCGCGCAACTTGCCGGTTGGCACCTCACCGCTCGGGGCCGCGAGCACGCCGTCTCGAATGGCGTCGTCGGTGCGGCTCCCAACGCAAGCGGCTTCAATGCGGGCCGGATCCCGTCATGAGGCCTGGATGGAACCTTGGCGCCTTGCGCCGGTCTGTCAAAACAGCGCGTGTGTTTGTGTCCTCATGCCCGCGCTGATGTGCCGAGCATGGCTCGGCTTTCCAATCTACACGCAAAGGAAATTGCAATGCGCGACCTCGCCCCTGAAGAAATAGTCCAAGTTACTGGCGGAATGCCGCAAACGCCTGTTCCAGCCCAAGGTCAACCGGGCGTTCATCGGTTTCCCCAGGCGCCCATGCCACTGCCTGCCACTCATCACGCCAATCCGGTCGGCGCGACGCTCGGCTGCGCAACGCTCGCTGGCGGAGCTGCCTTGATGGCGCTGCCCCTGTGGGAGGTTGGTGGCCCGGCGATCGCCTTCGACGTCACGAATTTAGGTTGCCATTTGGCTTTTTCGAACTGAACCTTGGGTGGAACACCATGGTGGCCCGAGTCGGATGAGCGCTGACGTCCAAGTTCACCTCCCCAGGATGTTGTGGTACGGATTCCTGTTGGGCCTTGCCGCGCTCGTGCGCGGGTCGATCGCGCTGAGCGTGCTGGAATTCGTCGCTGGGATGAGTTTCGTTGGCATGGTGGTCGACTTGGCACACCGGGCCTCGGTGTTCCGCGCGAACCGGCGACGTGCGCTGGTCGTCGCCATCGCGATGCTGGCCGGGTCCATGGCCTGCGCTACCGTTTGTTTTGTGCTGGCCGCACAGGGAGGTGCGGCCGTCCATCTGCGCAACGGCGTGTGGAGCACGCTGTTCTGTGGCGAAGCGGTGTTGCATTACGTCGAGCATGCACGCCGCTGCGCCGTAGCGCTCCAGACCCGATCGGTGCGCTAAGGCGCTGCGTCGCGCGTGGGTCACGGCAGGTGCGCCGTCGCAAGGCGCGCTTCGTCAAGCCCTGCGGTTCGATCGGACATGGCCCGGGCCTGCACACCAGGACCGGCGCCTGACACGCGGCGCTGGTCCCGCCGACAGGAATCGAACCTGTATTTCACGCTTAGGAGGCGCGTGTTCTATCCATTGAACTACGGCGAGGGCAGCCGGACAGTTTACATGGGGACCCCGGTGCGGCGCTGTTCGCCGGGCGTCAGCTGCCCACTGCGGTGCTCGGGATGGCCTGCTCGCTGCGCCCGATGACGCCGGCGCGCCAGGCGCTGCGCCCGGCGTGCACCGCGGCGGCGAAAGCGCCGGCCATCTCGATCGGGTCGCGCGCGCGCGATACCGCCGAACACAGCAGCACCGCGTCGTAGCCGAGTTCCATCGCGTGCGCGGCGTGCGACGGCGCGCCGATGCCGGCGTCGACGATCAGCAGCGCCTGCGGCAGGCTGCGGCGCAGGTATTGCAGCGCGAACGGGTTGAGCAGGCCCTGGCCGGAGCCGATCGGCGCGCCCCAGGGCATCAGCACCGGGCAGCCGGCGTCGAGCAGGCGCCGGCAGCTGACGACGTCGTCGGTGCAATAGGGCCAGACGACGAAGCCTTCACGCACCAGCACGCGCGCGGCCTCGACCAGTTCGACCGGGTCGGGTTGCAGCGAGCCGCGGTCGCCGATCACCTCGAGCTTGATCCAGTTCGTGTCGAACAGCTCGCGCGCCATCATCGCGGTGCTGATCGCCGACTGGGCGTCGAAGCAGCCCGCGGTGTTGGGCAGCAGGCGGCCGCCGAAGCTGCGCACCGTCTCCAGCAGCGTGGGCACGAATTCGGCGGCCTCGCCGCCCTGGCTGATGCGCTTGAGGCCGACGGTGACGACCTCGGCGCCGCTGGCCACGATCGCGTCGCGCATCACGGTGGCCGACGGAAAGCTCGCGCTGCCCAGCAGCAGCCGGCTGCGCAGCTCGACGCCGTCGACCGACCAGTGGCGCTCGGCGGGATGCGGGGTTGGGGTCATCGTGGGGATCCTTGCTCAGGCGCCGGTGAAGGCGAAACGAACCTCCGGGCGCCGGCCGTCGACCAGGCTGGCCAGCGCCGCGGCCGAGCCGCACGCCAGGGTCCAGCCCAGGCTGCCGTGCCCGGTGTTCAGGAACAGATTGCGCAGGCGGCTGCGGCCAATCAGCGGCACGTTGCCCGGCGTCATCGGACGCAGCCCGCTCCAGTGCACCGCGCGCGTGGTGTCGGCCGCGCCCGGGAACAGCGTGGCGACGCGTTCGACGATGGCCGCGCCGCGCGCCGCGTCGAGCTTGCGCGACCAGCCGCCGACCTCGGCGGTGCCGGCCACGCGCAGGCGCTGGCCGAGGCGCGAAAACACCAGTTTGTGGCGCTCGTCGGTCAGCGAGACCTGCCACGCGGCGGCCTCGTCGGCCACCGGCAACGTCACCGAATAGCCCTTGACCGGGTGGATCGGCAGCGCCAGCCCGGCACTGCGCGCCAGCGGTGCGCTCCAGCAGCCGCAGGCCAGCACGTAGGCGTCGGCGTCGAAGCGCTCGAAGCTGCCGTCGGCCGCGATCGACTCGACGTGGCTGATGGCGTCGCCGTGGCGGCGCAGCGCGGTCACGGTGTGGCCGAACGCGAAGCGCACGCCGTCGCGTGCCGCATGTCGCGCGAGTTCCTCGGTGAAGGCATGGGCGTCGCCCGATTCGTCGCCTTCGGTGTAGGTGGCGCCGACCAGCTGCGCGCGCATCGCGCGCAGCGCAGGCTCGATGCGCAGCGCCTCGTCGACCCCGATGACGCGGCGCTCGCAGCCGAAGTCCTGCATGCGCCGCGTGCAGTGTTCGGCGTCGCGCAGCGCGCGTTCGTCGCCATACAGGTGCAGGATGCCGCGGCGCTTGTCGTCGTAGTGCAGTGCGCGGCGCTCGCGCAAGGCGCGCAGCACCGTGCGGCTGTACAGGCCGAGCTGGACGATCTGGCGCATATTGCGCTCGGTGCGCGCCGCCGTGCACTCGCGCAGGAAGCGCAGGCACCACGCCCACTGGCGCGGGTCGGCGCCCAGCCGCAGCCGCAACGGGGCGTCGCTGCGCCCCAGCCAGGCCAGCAGCTGACGCGGCACGCCGGGGTTGGCCCACGGCTCGGCACCGCTGACCGAGATCTGCCCGCCGTTGGCGCGGCTGGTGCACGACGCCACCTGGGGCTGGCGTTCGAGCACCGTCACCTCGTGACCCTGCTCGCGCAGAAAAAAAGCTGACGCGACGCCGACGACGCCGGCGCCGAGAACGATGATCCTCATGATGGGCAGATGGTCGCAAGCGCCGTGCCGCACGGGCCTCTCGGCCGCGCGCGCTGGGCGTTGCTGAACGCTGGTGGGCCCCATTGGAAGCCCCCGGCGGTCCGCGGAATTTGATCACGGTCAAGGATGCGCGGCGCGGTGCGCGCGGCCCGCGCCGGGCGCGACCCGGGGCAGGTCCCGGTCTGGATATAAACCATGTTAATCAAATAGGTTTATTCCACGTGAGTCGTCTCGCGGCTCAAATCGGCAATTTTTCAAACTGTTTCGAGCGGTCTTTTCAAAAATAGGCTAGGCAGTATCTAGGGAAGTGCTGAAAAAATGACGTTCCAGGCGAAGCTGTCGATGTCCGCTGACGCGACGAACCCGAGAAGTTGGCGAAAGGCGGTCAAAACGACCCCAAAGCGGCCGGAAATCGACGGTCAGCGGGTCCCTTCGCCCCATT
>JAKAHP010000227.1 GCA_021825505.1 Pseudomonadota bacterium | reverse complement strand
TGGGGCGTGATGGTCATGGGCAGCGTTTCCGTATTGCTGGTCGCCTACGGATTCATGCTGCTGATGCGCCTGTTCTTCGCGCCCCTGCTGCGCTTCGAACTCCGGCACTACGACTTTGCCGTACTCAACGCCGCGGTGTTGACGCTCGCGATCGCCCCTTCTCTTTACTGGCTGATCCTGCGCAGGATGCGGAGAAGCGAGGAGCTCCTCCAGCAAGCCATCAGCGCCATGATCGACGCGCTGATCATCACCGACGCGCAGGATCGGGTGGTCGAGTGGAATGCGGCTGCGGAACGGATGTTCCAGTACACGCGCACCGAGGCGCTCGGAAAGACGGTGCGGCTGCTGATCGCGGCGGATCCAGGCCCCGCAGGGCTGGAGCGCGTGATCGGCGCGCCGGTTCCGGCCGCGCAGGACGAGCGCGCGGGCGCCCTGATCGAGGTCATGGCCCGGCGCAAGGATGGCACGGCAATTCCCGTCGAGATCTCGGCCTCCGCATCCCGCTGGCGGAACGGCCGGCACGCCGTCCGCGTCCTGCGCGACATTTCCGAGCGGAAATCCCTTCAAAGCGGACTGGAGGAAAGCGAGCTGCAGCTGCGGCTGGCCACGGAAATGGCGGGCATCGCCATCTGGAACTACGACTTCAAGTCCAACCAGATGTTCCGCACCCGCAACCACGATCAGTTGTACGGGCTGCCCTGGCAGCAGCACTGGGACATCGACACCTTCATGCAGGCAACCCATCCCGACGACCGGGACCAGAGCGGCGCCGTCATCCAGGCCGCGGTGGCGCCGGGCGGACCGGATGACTATTCATTCGATTTCCGTGTCGTGGGCGCGGACGGAAACCTGCATTGGCTGTGGGCCAGGGGCCAGGTCACCGTGCGGGACGCGCAGGGGCGCGGTCTCGTGGTGCGTGGCGTCCTGCTCGACATCACCGATCGCAAGGCCACCGAGGCCAAGCTGCAGCGCATGACCCGGCTGTATGCGGCGCTCAGCCAGTGCAACCAGGCCATCGTGCGCTGCTCGAGCGAGCAGGAGCTGTTTGCGCAGATCTGCCGCGATGCCGTGCAGTTCGGTGGACTCGCGATGGCATGGATCGGGATAGTCGAGGCCGATGCAGGGCGGGTCCAACCCGTCGCCTCGTTCGGAACCGGTGTTGATTACCTGGAAAGCATCGAGATCCGCCTCTCCGCGGACAGCCCGACCGGACGCGGCCCCGTGGGCACCTGCCTGCGCGAAGGCAGGCCCTACTGGTGCCAGGACTATCAGCAGGATCCGGCGACCGCGCCCTGGCATGAGCGCGGCGCCCGCTACGGCTGGCGTTCAATGGCCGCGCTGCCGCTGCTGCGCAAGGGCCAGACCGTGGGCGCTCTCGCGGTCTATTCGGATGTGCCGGATGCCTTCGACGAGGCGGCGCAGAAGCTGCTGCTCGAGATGGCGATGGACATCAGTTTCGCCATGGACCGTTTTGTCGATGAACGCGAGCGCAAGCAGGCCGTCGAGGATCTGCGCGTCAGCGATCTGCGTTTGCGGACCATCATCGAGACCGAGCCGGAGTGCGTCAAGGTCGTCGGTGCGGATGGCTCGCTCGTCGAGATGAACAGCGCGGGCCTGGCGATGCTCGAGGCGGATTCGATCGAATCGGCCCGCAGGTACCATCTCGTCGACTACCTGCCGCCCGAGCATCGCGCGGCATTCGTGGCGCTGCACCAGCGCGTGATGAAAGGCGAGAGCGGCACGCTGGAGTTCGAGGTGGTGGGTCTGAAAGGCACCCGGCGCTGGCTCGAAACCCATGCCGCGCCCATGCGTGACGCCCAAGGTGCCGTCGTGAGCCTGCTCGGCATCACCCGCGATGTCACCGAACGCAAGCATGCCGAGAGCCGGATCCAGTATCTGGCCAATTTCGACGCGCTCACCGGGCTGCCCAACCGCAACCTGCTGGCCGACCATGTCCAGTACGCCATCGGCCTGATGCGGCACGGCCATGAAAACCTGTGCGTGATGTTCGTCGATCTCGACCGGTTCAAGGACATCAACGACACGCTCGGCCACAGCCTTGGCGATGCCTTCCTGATCGAGACGGGCAAGCGCCTGCGGTCGGTCCTGCGCGAGACGGACACGGTGTCGCGACTGGGCGGTGACGAATTCGTCCTGATCCTGTCCGACAGCGACGCGCAGGCGGCGGCGCATGTCGCGGAAAAGCTGCTCGAATCCATTTCCCGGCCCAGCCGGATCGGTCCGTACGATCTGGTGGTCACCGCTTCGATCGGCATTGCCATCTATCCCAATGACGGCGAAGACCTGGAGACGCTTTCCCGGAGCGCCGACACCGCCATGTACCGGGCCAAGCAGGAAGGCCGCAACGGCTACCGTTTTTTCACCGCCGAAATGCAGGATCGCGCGACGCGACACATGCGGCTGACCCATGCGATGCGTCGCGCGCTGGAACTGGACCAGTTCCATCTTCATTATCAGCCGCAGATCGCCATCGGCAGCGGAAACGTCATCGGCGTGGAGGCCCTGCTGCGCTGGAATCACCCGGAGTTCGGCGACCTGTCACCCGCGGAATTCATCCCGGTCGCGGAATACAGCGGACTGATCCTGCCGATTGGTGAATGGGTGCTGCGCACGGCCGTTCACCAGCTGAAGGAATGGATGGACCGCGGCCATCCGCCCATAGTCATGGCGGTGAACCTTTCCGCGGTGCAGTTCCGCCATCGCAGCCTGCCCGACCGGGTCCGCGACATTCTCGCCGAGGCGCAGCTGCCGCCCGATTGCCTGGAGCTGGAACTGACCGAAAGCGTGGCGATGCACGATCCCCAAGGCGCGATCGCGATCATGGTCCGGCTGCATGAGCGCGGCATCCGCATGTCGATCGACGATTTCG
This sequence comes from Pseudomonadota bacterium, assembly GCA_021825505.1. Classification (GTDB taxonomy): domain Bacteria; phylum Pseudomonadota; class Gammaproteobacteria; order Burkholderiales; family Burkholderiaceae_C; genus Thiomonas_A. The sequence continues at coordinate 2,122 of JAKAHP010000227.1, read as the reverse complement.
GCACCGGCTATTCGTCACTCAATTACCTGAAAAAATTCAAGGCGTACAAGATCAAGATCGATCAATCTTTCATACGGGAACTCGACTCCCGCGCGGAGGATCGGGCCATCGTGGCGGCGATCATCAGCATGTCCAAGAGCCTCGGCCTGCTGACCATCGCGGAAGGCGTCGAGACGTCCGGGCAGCTGGCTTTCCTGCGCGGGCAGCACTGTGACGAGGCGCAGGGTTACTACTACAGCAAACCGCTGCCGGCGACCGAATTCGAGGCTTTCCTGGCTCGGCGCAAGGAGATCACCGACAGCGGCTCCGCACCCACCCGCCAGTGATCGGGTCCGGACCAACGCGCCACGCCCCGTGTCTCCGTCGTTCGAGCAGGCCCCTCCGGAACGTGCGGCGTGCCGGGGCATTCTTCCGCAAGGCAAGCGCGGCGGCGCCCCTCAACTCAGCCCCAGCGCCCGCGGCAGGCGGATCTCGGCGGCCAGCGGCAGGTGGTCGGAAAAGGCATCGGGCAGGGTCCAGCGCCGCAGCACCTCGATGCCGCCGGAGACCAGGATGTGGTCGATCGCGCGGCGTGGCCGCCAGCTCGGGAACGTCAGCGTCGCGTCCTCGGGCGGGCGCAGCGCGGTGCGCGCGAACAGCCGGCGCAGTTCGGGGCTGCCGGGCTCGCAGTTGAGGTCGCCCATCAGCACGGCGTGGGCGTGGCCTTCGAGCAGGTCGCCGATGAAGGCCAGCTGGCGCGCGCGCGCCTGCGGCCCCAGCGACAGGTGCGCGATCGCCAGCGCCAGGCTGGCCTCGCCGTAGCCATAGTGCGCGACCAGCACGCCGCGGCCGGGAATGCGCCCGGGCAGCGGATAGTCCAGCACCTCGCGCGGCTGCAGCCGGCTGAGCAGGCCGTTGGCCGAGCGCGCCAGCCGCGCCAGCTTGCGGTTGGGCTGGTCGCTCCAGTACGGCATGCCCGAGGTCTCGGCGAGGTACTGGGTCTGGTTGAGAAAGCCCGAGCGCAGGCTGCCGGCGTCGGATTCCTGCAGCCCGACCAGATCGAAGTCGGCGATCAGGGCGGCCAGGCGGTCGAGGTTGTCGCGCTTGTTGCGGCCGGGCAGCACCGCCGCCAGGCTGCGGGTGAGGTACTGGCGATAGCGGCGCACGCTGGCGCCGGCGAGGATGTTGCAGCTGAGCAGGCGCAGCTGCCGGCGTGAGCCCACGGCGATGGCGACGGGTTCGGGCATCGCCGAAGACTAGGCCGCGGTTGCGGCAAGGGCAATCGCCGGCGCGTCAGGGATGCGCGCGCGCCGCCTGCTCCTTGTACACCAGCCACAGCGTCAGCTTGACCAGTTCGTCGTAACTCTGGATCCGGCCGCTGCGGTACTTGCCATCGACCACGATCGTCGGTGTGCCCTCGATGCCCCAGGCCTGCTCGAGGCGAACGTCGTGCATCATCTGCTGATCGACGGCATCGGAATTGGCGACGCTGAGAAACTCCGCCGGCTTGACGCCGTAGCGGGCGTAGAAGCCGGCCAGATCCTGCAGCGAGTACAGCGGCTGGTGCTCCTCGTGCAGCGCCTTGAACAGCGCGACGTGGGTCTTGTCGAGCACGCCCAGCTTCTGCGCGGCATAGAACGCGCGCGCATACGGCTCCCACGCCGGCGAGAACACCGCCGGCACCCTGCGGAACGCCACGCCCTTGGGCAACTGCTTCCGGATCTGCTCGGCGTAGGGCTCGAAGTGCCAGCAGTGCGGGCAGGCGTAGGAGAACACCTCGACGACCTCGATCTTGCCGTCGTTGACCAGCGGCTGCGCGGGCGTGATCGCGACGTACTGCACGCCGAGCTGATAGGGCGCCGCGGCGGGGGTCTGCGCACTGCAGGCGCTGGTCAGCAGCAGTCCGGCCGCGATCGGCAGCAGTCGCTTGAACATGACGTTCTCCGTGATCCGCTTCAGTGGCCGCTGCCGAGCTTGGCACCTTCGCGCTGCACCAGCCACCGCACCAGTTCGATGGTCTGCGGATAGCCGCCGGCGGACGCGACGTCGAGGCGGTACTTGCCGTCGATCACGATCGTCGGCGTGCCGGTGACACCCATGGCCTGGATGGCCTGGTCGGCGCGCTTCATGCGCGAATTGACGG
>JAKAHP010000226.1 GCA_021825505.1 Pseudomonadota bacterium | reverse complement strand
CCGAGCGCACGGCGCAGTTGTGCCATCACCTGCAACACGCCGTCGCGCTGCGCGATCGGCTTGAGCTGCATGAACAGGAAGGCGCTGTTGCTGGTGCCTCCTCCGCTGAATCCCATCACGCCCTGCACCGCCGGGTTGCGGCGCACGATGGCGACCACGCGCTGCAGGTTCTCGCTCATCTTGCCGAACGACACCGATTGGTCGGCCTGCACGCTGGCCACCAGCAGCCCGGTGTCCTGCAGCGGAAAGAAGCCCTTGGGCACGATCGCGTAGAGGTAGACGTTGAGCGCGATCGTGGCGAAGAACAGCGCGAGCATCAGCCACGGATGCCGCACCGCGCGGCGCAGGCTGCGCGCGTAGCCCGCGTGCAGCCGCGACCAGGCACGCGCGGCCAGCGACCCACGCGCGCCGGCGTGCGGCGCCGGCGCCGCGCGCAGCCAGCGCGACGCCAGCATCGGCGTCACGGTCAGCGAAACCAGCAGCGAAATGCCGATTGCCACCGACAGCGTCACCGCGAACTCGTGGAACAGGCGGCCGACGATGCCGCCCATGAACAGCACCGGCACGAACACCGCGACCAGCGACAGGCTCATCGACAGCACCGTGAAGCCGACCTCGCGCGCGCCACGCAGCGCGGCGGCCAGCGGCGCCATGCCGGCTTCGACGTGGCGCATGATGTTCTCGAGCACGACGATGGCGTCGTCGACGACGAAGCCGGTGGCGACGATCAACGCCATCAGCGACAGATTGTCCAGGGAATAACCGAGCAGCCACATCGCGGCGAAGGTACCCACCAGCGACAGCGGCACCGCCAGCGCCGGGATCAGGGTGGCGCGCCAGTCGCGCAGGAACAGCCAGACCACCCCGACCACCAGCAGCACCGCCAGCACCAGCGTGGTGCCGACGTCGCGCAGCGACGCCCGGATCGTCGTCGTGCGATCCGACAGCACGCGCACCTCGATGCCGGCCGGGATCGCCCGCTCCAGCGTCGGCAGCGCCGCCTTGACGCCATCGACCGCGTCGATGATGTTGGCGCCGGGTTGGCGGAACACGATCAGCAGCACCGCCGGCTGGCCGTTGGCCAGCCCCGTGTTGTGGATGTCCTGCAGCCCCTGCTGCACGTCGGCGATCTGCTGCAGCCGGATCGGCGCACCGTCCTTCCAGCCGACGATCACCTGGCGATACTGCGCCGGCAGGCTCAGACTGTCGTTGCTGCCCACCTGCCAGCGTCGCTGCGCGCCGTCGATCGCCCCCAAGGGGGCGTCGACGTTGGCCGCGGCGATCGCCTGGCGTATCTGTTCCAGGCCCAGGCCCATGCCGTTGACGCGCGCCAGGTCGAGCTCGACGCGCACCGCCGGCAGCGCCGAGCCGCCGACGTTGACCTGGCCGATTCCTGGCAGCTGAGAAATCTTCTGCGCCAGGATCGTCGACGCTGCGTCGTACATCTGGGCACGGGTCTGGCTCTTCGAGGTCAGCGCGATGATCATCACCGGCGCGTCGGCCGGGTTGACCTTGCGGTAGGTCGGGTTGCCGGTCAGACCGCTGGGCAGCAGCGGTTCGGCGGCGTTGATCGCCGCCTGCACTTCGCGCGCGGCGTCGTCGATGTTCTTGGACAGGTCGAACTGCAGGATGATGCGCGTCGACCCCAGCGTGCTGCTCGACGTCATCTGCGACACGCCGGCGATGGTGCCCAGCGAGCGCTCCAGCGGCGTGGCCACGGTGGCCGCCATCACCGCCGGGCTGGCGCCGGCCAGCTGCGCCTGCACCGTGATGGTCGGGAAGTCGACCTGGGGCAGCGGCGCCACCGGCAGCCGGCGCAGCGCGATGACCCCGGCGGCCAGCACCGCCAGCGCGAGCAGGCTGGTGCCGACCGCACGCCGGATGAACAGCGCGGAGACGTTCACACGCTTTCCCCGGCGCCGCGCGCGTCGCCGAAGCGGCGCGCGCGCCATGCCGCGACGCGCCGCGCGACGCGGTCGAAGGCCAGGTAGATCACCGGCGTCGTGAACAGCGTCAGCAGCTGCGACAGCGCCAGCCCGCCGATCAGGCTGATGCCCAGCGGCTGGCGCAACTCGGCGCCCATGCCGCCGCCCACGACCAGCGGCACCGCGCCGAACAGCGCGGCGAAGGTCGTCATCAGGATCGGCCGCAGGCGCAGCCGCGCGGCCTGCAGCATCGCCGCCTCGGCGTCCAGCCCCTGACGACGCTGCGCATCGAGCGCGAAGTCGACCATCAGGATCGCGTTCTTCTGCACAATGCCGATCAGCAGGATGATGCCGATGATCGCGATCACGGTCAGGTCATGGCCGCTGGCGATCAGGGCCAGCAGGGCGCCGATGCCGGCCGACGGCAGCGTCGACAGGATCGTCACCGGGTGGATGTAACTCTCGTAGAGCACGCCCAGCACGATGTACATCGTCGCCACCGCCGCGAGCAGCAGCCACAGCTCGTTGCTCAGCGCGGCCTGGAACGCCGCGGCGGCGCCCTGGAACGCGATGGTCGTGGCCGGCGGCAGCGGCGCGGCGTGCACCGCCTGCCCGATCGCCGCCACCGCCGCACCCAGCGACGCGCCCGGCGCCAGCTCGAACGACAGCAGCGTGGCCGGGAACTGACCCAGGTGGTCGAGCGCCAGCGGCGTGCGGCGCTGCTCGACGCGCGCGATGGCGCTCAACGGCACCACGCGGCCGCCGGCGCCGCTGAGGTAGATGCGGTCGAAGGACTCCAGCCCGGCGCCCGCGCCCTGCGCCATGCCCAGCACGACGCGGTACTGCGCGGCCTGCGTGAACACGGTCGACACCAGGCGCTGGCCGAAGGCGTCGTACAGCGCGGCGTCGACCGCGGCCATCGTGATGCCCAGCCGCGCCGCGACGTCGCGGTCGACGACGACATAGGCCTGCAGGCCGTCGACCTGCAGATCGCTGGTCACCGCGCGCAGCTGCGGCAGCGCGCGCAGGCGCGGCAGCAGCACCGCGACCGCGCGCTCCAGGTCGGCCTGGCGCGTGGCGCTCAGTGTGAACTGGTACGGGTAGCGGCTGGTGATGTCGTCGATGTTCAGGTCCTGCACCGGCTGCATGAACAGCTCGATGCCGGGCACGCCCGCGGCCAGCCGCCGCAGCCGGTCGATCACCGCACCGACGCGGTCGCCGCGGGCAGCCAGCGGCTTCAGGCTGATCAGCAGCCGGCCGCTGTTCATCGTCACGTTGCTGCCGTCGATGCCCGCCACCGCCGACACGCTGGCCACCGCCGGGTCGCGCGCCAGCGCGCGCACCAGCGCGAGCTGGCGCTGCTGCGTCGCGGCGAACGACGCCGACTGCGGCGCCAGCGTCGTGCCCTGGATCAGCCCGGTGTCCTGCACCGGGAAGAAGCCCTTCGGGATCCATGCATACAGCGCGACGGTCAGCGCCAGCGTCGCGACTGCGGCCAGCAGCACCGCCGGCTGGTGGCGCAGCACCCAGCGCAGCGCCGCCGCGTAGCGCTCGGCCAGGCGCTCGAAGGCACGCCCGCTGGCACGGAACACACGCCCCTGGCGCGACTCCGGCACGTGGCGCAGCAGCCGCGCCGACAGCATCGGCGTGAAGCTCAGCGACACCGCGGCCGAGATCACGATGGCCACCGCCAGCGTGATCGCGAACTCGCGGAACAGGCGGCCGACGACGTCGCCCATGAACAGCAGCGGAATCAGCACCGCGATCAGCGAGAAAGTCAGCGAGATGATCGTGAAACCGATTTGCGCGGCCCCCTTGAGTGCGGCGCGCAGCGGCGGCTCGCCGTCCTCGATGTGGCGCGAGATGTTCTCGATCATCACGATCGCGTCGTCGACGACGAAACCGGTGGCGATGGTCAGCGCCATCAGCGTCAGCGTGTTGATCGAGAAGCCGAACAGGTACATCGCGCCGAACGTGCCCACCAGCGCCAGCGGCACCGCGGTGGCCGGAATGAAGGTCGCGCGCACGCTGCGCAGGAACACGAAAATCACCAGCACGACGAGCACGACCGCGAGCAGCAGCTCGACGCTGACGTCGGAAATCGCCGCGCGTATCGTCACGGTGCGGTCGGACAGCACCTGCAGCCGCGCCGCGCCGGGCAGCTGCGCCTGCAGCGCCGGCAACAGCGCGTGAATCGCATCGACCACCTGGATCACGTTGGCGCCGGGCTGACGCTGCACGTTGATGACGATGCCGGGGTGGCCGTCGATCAGCGCGCCCTGCCAGGCGTTCTCGGCCGCGGTGCGCACACGCGCCACGTCCCCGAGCCGCACCGGCGCGCCGTTGACCCAGGCCACGATCAGCGCGGCGTAGGCCTGCGGGGTCTGCAGCTGGTCGTCGGCGTCGATCGTGAACGATTGCTGGGCGCCGTCGATGCTGCCCTTCGGGCTGTTGACGTTGGCTGCCGTGATCGCGCTGCGCACCGCGTCCAGCCCCAGGCCGAGCGCGGCCAGCCGGCGCGCGTCGACGTCGATGCGCACCGCCGGCTTGTGCCCGCCGGCCAGCGTGACCAGGCCGACGCCGGAGACCTGCGACAGCTTCTGCGCCAGGCGTGTGTCGGCCAGATCGTAGAGCTGGGTCAGCGGCAGGCTGGCCGAGGTCAGCCCGAGGCTGATCACCGGCGCGTCGGCCGGGTTGACCTTGGCGTAGATCGGCGGCTGCGGCAAGTCGGCGGGCAGCACGCTCGACGCCGCGTTGATCGCCGCCTGCACCTCCTGTTCGGCCACGTCCATCGGCAGCGCGAGGTCGAAGCGCAAGGTGATGACCGAGGCGCCTCCGGAGCTGACCGACCACATCTGCGCCAGCCCCGGCATCTGCCCGAACTGGCGCTCCAGCGGCGAGGTCACCGACGAGCCCATCACGTCGGGGCTGGCGCCCGGGTACAGCGTGGTGACCTGGATCGTCGGATAGTCGACCTCGGGCAGCGCGGCCTGCGGCAGCAGACGCAAGCCGACGTAACCGGCCACCAGCACCGCGATCATCAGCAGCGTGGTCGCGATCGGGCGCAGGATGAAAAGGCGCGACGGGCTCGGCCGCAGCACCGCGTCGTCGCCGCCGCCGGCGGCGGCGTCGCGCGCCGCGGCGCGCGCATCGTCACGCGCCTGGTCGCG
>JAKAHP010000225.1 GCA_021825505.1 Pseudomonadota bacterium | reverse complement strand
GCTGCTCGAGGCCGGGCGCGTGCGCCCGCAGCTGCACGCGGTGCTGCCGGCGTCCGAGCTGGTGCAGGCCCATACCCTGCTCGAGCAGGGTGCGAACGTGGGCAAGGTCGTGCTGACCTGGTCCTGAAACCCCGACACGAGGAGACACGCTGATGCGCCGAAAGATCGTCGCCGGAAACTGGAAGATGCACGGATCGCGCGAAGCCAATGCGGCGCTGCTGGGCGCGCTGACCGCGGCGCCGCGCGCGGCGTGCGAGGTCGTCGTGTGCGCGCCGTTCCCCTACCTGGCGCAGGCCCAGCAGCTGCTCGCCGGCAGTGCGATCGGCTGGGGTGCGCAGGACTGTTCGGCGCACGAGCTCGGCGCCTACACCGGCGAGGTGTCGGTGGCGATGCTCGGCGAATTCGGCTGCAGCCACGTCATCGTCGGTCACTCCGAGCGCCGCGCCTACCACGGCGAGTCCGACGCGGTGGTGGCGGCGAAGTCCTTGCGCGTGCTCGATGCCGGCATGCGCCCCATCGTCTGCGTCGGCGAGACGCTGCAGCAGCGCGAGCGCGACGAGACCGAGGTCGTGATCGGTGCGCAGCTCGATGCGGTGGCGCACCTGCTCGGCGCGCGCATGACCGAGCTGGTGCTGGCCTACGAGCCGGTGTGGGCGATCGGCACCGGCCGCACCGCGACGCCCGAGCAGGCGCAGCAGGTGCATGCCTTCATTCGCGCGCGTCTGCGTCACCACGGCGTCGACGCCGAGCGCGTGCCCGTGCTGTACGGCGGCAGCGTCAAGCCGGACAATGCAGCCGAGCTGTTCGCGCAGCCCGACATCGACGGCGGGTTGATCGGCGGCGCCTCGCTCAAGGCTGCAGATTTCCTTGCCATCGTCGGCGCCGCCTGACACGGCGTCTTCTCTCTTCGACGGATTGAACATGAGTTTGCTTCTGAATCTGATTCTGGCGCTGCAAGTCCTGGCGGCCATCGCGATGGTCGGCCTGGTGCTGCTGCAGCACGGCAAGGGCGCCGACATGGGCGCGTCGTTCGGCTCGGGCTCGTCGGGCAGCCTGTTCGGCGCCACCGGATCGGCGAACTTCCTCAGCCGCAGCACTGCGGCGGCGGCCACGCTGTTCTTCGCCGCCACGCTGGCGCTGGCGTATTTCGGCTCGCGCCCGAGCGATCAGGGCGGCGGCGTGATGAGCGAGCTGGCGGGCAAGCCGGCCGCTGCCGCGAAGGCGGCGTCGGCGGCCAGCACGCCGGCTGGCCTGGCGCAGATTCCCGGGGTGCCGGCGAGCGCTCCCGTCAAGTGATTGATGCGGCGCACAACACCTTTTCTGCGCCATGTCAATGGATGGCCGGATTCGAATTTTGCCCTCACGCAATCGGCGTCGTGAACGTTGCCTGAGGTCGTCCTAAAGGGTTAGAATACTGAGTTGCATTGGGGCTTGAAAGTCGCGCGAATATGCAGCGGACCAAGCCTTAAGCCGACGTGGTGAAATTGGTAGACACGCTATCTTGAGGGGGTAGTGGCGAAAGCTGTGCGAGTTCGAGTCTCGCCGTCGGCACCAGGTTTTGGCAGTACCAAAATAAAGAAGTTCACAAGATTTACAAGGCGCCGCGCTGCATCGATCCGCAGGGCGGCGAGCACACTAGGCACACTAGGGCGCGGGGCGGAAGGGTGGAGCGGGATCGAACGATACTGCTCGGGCCGACGCCGGCACGCCGAGGGATTCGCGGAGGCGAGCGACATGTTTCTCGAGCAGTACCTTCCGGTCTTGATTTTCATCCTCGTCGGGATTGGTGTCGGCGCCGCGCCGTTGCTGCTCGGCAGGGTGCTCGGTCCGCACCGCCCGGACGCGGCCAAGAACTCCCCCTACGAATGCGGCTTCGAGGCCTTCGAGGATGCGCGCATGAAGTTCGACGTGCGCTACTACCTGGTCGCGATCCTGTTCATTCTGTTCGATCTCGAGATCGCTTTCCTGTTTCCGTGGGCGGTCGCGCTCAAGCATGTCGGCGCGGCCGGTTTCTGGGCGATGATGATCTTTCTCTCCATCCTCGTCGTGGGCTTTATCTACGAATGGAAGAAGGGCGCGCTGGACTGGGAGTAGTCTGGTCTCAGCCACAAGGATCGAACCATGAGTATCGAAGGCATTCTCAGCGAAGGTTTCATCACCACGTCAGCTGACAAGCTGATCAACTGGACCCGGACGGGTTCGCTCTGGCCGATGACGTTCGGCCTGGCCTGTTGTGCGGTCGAGATGATGCACGCCGGCGCGGCGCGCTACGACCTCGACCGTTTTGGCATCGTGTTCCGCCCCAGTCCGCGCCAGTCGGACGTGATGATCGTCGCCGGCACGCTGTGCAACAAGATGGCGCCGGCGCTGCGCCGCGTCTACGACCAGATGCCCGAGCCGCGCTGGGTGGTGTCGATGGGCTCGTGCGCCAACGGCGGCGGCTATTACCACTACTCCTATTCGGTGGTGCGCGGCTGCGACCGCATCGTGCCGGTCGACGTCTACGTGCCGGGGTGTCCGCCAACGGCCGAAGCGCTGTTGTACGGCCTGCTGCAACTGCAGAACAAGATCCGGCGCACCAACACCATCGCACGCTGACCTCCGCTGATCCACGCTTCGAACCGAGCCCGATGTCAAGCAAACTCGAAACACTCCAGCAGGACCTGCAGCAAAAACTCGGTGAGCGCATCCGCGCCAGCAAGCTTGAAATCGGCGAGCTGACCATCGAGCTGGCGCCGCAGGACTATTTGCAGACCTGCCAGCAGCTGCGCGACGCGATGCAGTTCGAGCAACTGATCGATCTGTGCGCGGTCGACTACCTGAATTACGCCAATGCGCCGTGGGCCGGCCGACGCTACGCCGTCGTGCTGCACCTGCTGTCGGTGGCGCGCAACGTGCGCCTGCGCGTTCGCGTCTGGTGCGACGACGACGACCTGCCGCTGCTGCCGTCGGTCAACGGCGTGTGGAGCGCCGCGAACTGGTACGAGCGCGAGGCCTTCGACCTGTACGGCGTGGTGTTCGAGGGGCACGACGATCTGCGTCGCATCCTGACCGACTACGGTTTCATCGGCCACCCGTTCCGCAAGGATTTCCCCATCAGCGGCACGGTCGAGATGCGCTACGACCCCGAGACGCGTCGCGTCGTCTACCAGCCGGTGACGATCGAGCCGCGCGAGATCGTGCCGCGCATCGTCCGCGAAGAAGGTTACGGCGGCCTGCAACATTGAGTTCGACATGGCAGAGATCAAGAACTACACACTGAATTTCGGCCCGCAGCACCCGGCCGCGCACGGCGTGTTGCGCCTGGTCCTCGAGCTCGACGGCGAGGTCATCCAGCGTGCCGATCCGCATATCGGCCTGCTGCATCGCGCCACCGAGAAGCTGGCCGAGACGCGCACCTTCATCCAGGCCCTGCCGTACATGGACCGCCTGGACTACGTCTCGATGATGTGCAACGAGCACGCCTACGTGCTCTCGATCGAGAAGCTGCTGGGCATCGAGGTGCCGCTGCGCGCGCAGTACATCCGCGTCATGTTCGCCGAGATCACGCGCTTGCTGAACCACTTGCTGTGGATCGGAGCGCACGGCCTGGACTGCGGCGCGATGACGATCTTCCTCTACGCGTTCCGCGAGCGCGAGGATCTGTTCGACATGTACGAGGCGGCGTCGGGTGCGCGCATGCACGCGGCGTATTTCCGCCCGGGCGGTGTCTACCGCGACCTGCCCGACAGCATGCCGCAGTACCGCGCGTCGAGCGTGCACGGCCCGAAGGACGTCGCGCGCATGAACGGCAACCGCGACGGCTCGCTGCTGGACTTCATCGACGACTTCACGCAGCGCTTTCCCGGCTACGTCGACGAGTACGAGACGTTGCTGACCGATAACCGGATCTGGAAGCAGCGCACCGTGGGCATCGGCGTGGTCGAGCCCGAGCGCGCGCTGCAGCTGGGTTTCACCGGACCGATGCTGCGCGGCTCGGGCATCGCCTGGGATCTGCGCAAGCACCAGCCGTACGACGTCTACGATCGCATGGACTTCGACATCCCGCTGGGCAAGACCGGCGACTGCTACGACCGCTATCTGGTGCGCGTCGAGGAAATGCGCCAGGCCAACCGCATCATCAAGCAGTGCGTCGACTGGCTGCGCGCGAACCCCGGGCCGGTGATCACCGACAACCACAAGGTGGCGCCGCCGTCGCGGGTGCAGATGAAGACCAGCATGGAGGATCTGATCCATCACTTCAAGCTGTTCTCCGAAGGCTTCCACGTTCCGGCCGGCGAGGCCTACGCGGCAGTCGAGCATCCGAAGGGCGAGTTCGGCATCTATCTGGTCGCCGACGGCGCCAACAAGCCTTTCCGCATGAAAATCCGTGCCCCCGGTTTCCCGCATCTGGCCGCGATGGACGAAATGTCGCGCGGCCACATGATCGCGGATGCGGTGGCGATCATCGGCACGATGGACATCGTGTTCGGCGAAATCGATCGGTAAGTCAATCCCATGCTGTCAGAATCCACCCGCCAGCGCGTCGATCGCGAACTGGCCAAGTACCCGGCCGACCAGCGGCAGTCGGCGATCATCGCGGCGCTGTCCATCGTGCAGCAGGAGCGCGGCTGGATCTCGCCCGAATCGGAGCGCGAACTCGCCGAGTACATCGGCATGCCGCCGATCGCGGTGCACGAGGTCGTGACCTTCTACAACATGTTCAACACGCGGCCGGTCGGGCGCTTCAAGCTCAACGTCTGCACCAATCTGCCGTGTCAGCTCGGCGGCGGCGTGCAGGCGCTGAAGTATCTGAGCGAGAAGCTCGGCGTCGGCGTCGGTGAAACCACCGCCGACGGCCTGTTCACGCTGCAGCAGACCGAATGCCTGGGCGCCTGCGGCGACGCGCCGGTGGCGCTGGTCAACGACCGCCGCATGTGTTCGACCATGAGCGCGGAGAAGATCGACGCGCTGCTCGACGAGTTGCGCGCGCAAGCCGGAGGCGGCCAATGAATTTCGCATCGACCGGTCTCGAGGGCTGTTTCCACGGCCGTCACATCAACCCGCAGATTCTCGCCGGGCTCGACGGCAACAACTGGGATCTGCAAGGCTACGTCGCACGCGGCGGTTACGCGGCGCTGCGCAAGGTGCTCGGCGCCGACG
>JAKAHP010000224.1 GCA_021825505.1 Pseudomonadota bacterium | reverse complement strand
TTGCGGGTTGTCGACACCGACCACGACGTCGTAGGTGACGACGTTCTGCACCGCCTGCGGCGCCTGCCGCACCTGCACCACGCGGCCGGCGAAGCTGCGTCCCGGATACGCCTCGACGCCGAAGCTGGCGGGGTCACCGGAGGCGACCGCGCCGATGTCGCTTTCGCTGACGTTGGCGTCGACCTGCATGCGCGTCAGGTCGGTGGCGATCAGGAACAGCGTCGGCGTCTGGAAACTGGCCGCCACCGTCTGCCCGAGGGTCACGTTGCGCGTGACCACGGTGCCGTCGACCGGCGAGACGATGTCGGTGTAGCCGAGGTTGACGCGCGCCGCGGCCAGCGCCGCCTCGCGCTGGCGCACCGTGGCCTGGTCGAGCTCGCATTGCGCGCCGGCCTGGCGCCACGCGCTGCGCGCGGCGTCGACCGCGTCCTGCGAGGCCACGCCGCGCGCCAGCAGCGTGGTCTGCCGCGTCAGGTTCAGCGCCGCGTAGTCGAGCACGGCCCGATCCTTGGCCAGTTGCGCGCGTGCGGTGGCCAGCGCCGCGGCGTTCTGGTCGACCACGCTCTGGTAGGGGCGCGGATCGATCTTCGCGCACAGCTGGCCGCGCCGCACGCGGGTGTTGAAGTCGCAGTACTGCGCCTGGATCACGCCCGAGACGTAGGAGCCGACCATCACCGTCATCACCGGATTGACGGTGCCGGTGGCCGAGATCGCGCGCGACACCGGGCCGCGTCCGACCACCACGGTGGTGTATTGCGGCGGGGCCGGCGGGCGCAGGCGCCACGCCAGCAGCGCGAGCGCCGCGAGCACGACGAGCGCGGCGAGTGTCAGATAGGCGCGGCCGCGACGCGGCCGCGCGCCGGCACCTGAATTCGAGGACATGGACAGGGCACGATCGGCTGATGACGATCTTGTAGCCCCGTGGCGCCGCCGGCGCCTTGATGCAGTGCACGAAACGCCGCGGCGGACGCGCCGCGCGCGTGTCCTCGCGCGCTCAGTCGTCGATCAGCTGGCGCAGGTCGTGCGCGATGGCCTGCGGCGGCGACTGGTCGGAGCCGATCAGCATGCCGCGCCCCTTGCGGTCGAACAGATAGATCGCCGCGCTGTGGTTGACCGTGTAGTTGCCGTACTTGTCTTTCGCGCCGTAGTTGAACGCGACGTGGAAGCGCTTGGCCGCCGCCTGGATCTCGCTCATGCTTCCCGACAGGCCGACCGCCTGCGGGCTGAACGCGCGCGTGTAGGCGCGCAGCACCGGCAGCGAGTCGCGCGTCGGATCGACCGAGACGAACAGGATGCGCACGTCGTCGGCCTGCGCCCCCAGCGACTTCACCGCGGCGGCCAGGTTGGCCATGGTCTGCGGACACACGTCGGGACAGTGCGTGTAGCCGAAGTACAGGATCACGGCCTTGCCGGCGTAGCTGGCCGCGTCGACCTTGGCGCCGCTGTCGTCGACCAGGTTGAAGCGCAGCGCCGGCAGCACCGAGCTGACGTCGTCGAGGTCCCACTGCTGCTTGTGGCCGCAGGCGGCCACAAGCAGGCCGCAGGCGGCGGCGGCGAGCAGGCGGCGGCGCGAGCGCGCGGCGAACATCATCGGCAATCTCCGGCAGACATCGATGGACAAGCCGCCATCCTAGTCCGTTCAGTGCACCGTGCGCTCGAAGCTGAGCACGCCGTCGCGCACGTCGACCGGGATCACCGACTTCGGCCCGAAGCGGCCCTCGAGAATCAGCTTCGACAGCGGATTCTCGAGCTGCTGCTGGATCGCGCGCTTGAGCGGGCGCGCGCCGAACACCGGATCGAACCCCGCCTTGGCGATTTCGGCCAGCGCCTGCGGCGACACCTCGAGCCGGATGTCGAGCTGCGCCAGGCGCTGCTCCAGCGTGGCCAGCTGGATGCGCGCGATGCCCTCGATCTGCGTCTGGTCGAGCGCGTGGAACACGACCACCTCGTCGATGCGGTTGAGGAACTCGGGGCGGAAATGCTGCTTGACCTCGGCCCACACCGCGTCGCGCACGCGCTGCTGCGGCTCGCCGGCCAGCGCCATGATCTGCTGCGACCCCAGGTTCGAGGTCATCACGATCACGGTGTTCTTGAAGTCGACGGTGCGACCCTGGCCGTCGGTCAGGCGGCCGTCGTCGAGCACCTGCAGCAGCACGTTGAACACGTCGGGGTGGGCCTTCTCGATTTCGTCGAGCAGGATCACGCTGTAGGGCTTGCGCCGCACCGCCTCGGTCAGGTAGCCGCCTTCCTCGTAGCCGACGTAGCCGGGCGGCGCGCCGATCAGCCGCGCCACCGAGTGCTTCTCCATGAACTCGCTCATGTCGATGCGGATCAGGTGCTCCTGGCTGTCGAACAGGAACTCGGCCAGCGCCTTGCACAGCTCGGTCTTGCCCACGCCGGTGGGGCCGAGGAACAGGAACGAGCCGTACGGCCGGTTCGGGTCGGACAGCCCGGCGCGCGAGCGCCGGATCGCGTCCGACACGGCGCGGATCGCGTCGTCCTGCCCAACCACGCGCTGGTGCAGGCGCTGCTCCATCTGCAGCAGCTTGTCGCGCTCGCCCGACAGCAGCTTGGCCAGCGGGATGCCGGTCATGCGCGAGACGACTTCGGCGATTTCCTCGGCACCGACCTGGGTGCGCAGCAGCCGCGGCGCGGCACCCGCAGCCGAAGTCTCCTGCGCCTGCGCGTCGCGCAGCTGGCGCTCGAGCTCGGGCAGGCGCCCGTACTGCAGCTCGGCGACCTTGTTGAAATCGCCCTTGCGCGTCAGCTCGTCGATCTGGAAACGCAAGGCGTCGATCGCCTCCTTGATGTGCGCCGAGCCCTGCACCGCGGCCTTCTCGGCCTTCCAGATCTCGTCGAGGTCGGCATACTCCTTGCCGAGCCGCTCGATCTCGGCCTCGATCAGCGCCAGGCGCTTGCGCGACGCTTCGTCGGTTTCCTTGCGCACCGCCTCGCGCTCGATCTTCAGCTGGATCAGGCGGCGGTCGAGGCGGTCCATCACCTCGGGCTTGGAGTCGATCTCCATCTTGATGCGCGACGCGGCCTCGTCGATCAGGTCGATTGCCTTGTCGGGCAGGAAGCGGTCGGTGATGTAGCGCTGCGACAGCTCGGCGGCGGCCACGATGGCCGGGTCGGTGATGTCGACGCCGTGGTGCAGCTCGTACTTCTCCTGCAGGCCGCGCAGGATCGCGATCGTCGCCTCGACGCTGGGCTCGTCGACCAGCACCTTCTGGAAGCGGCGCTCGAGCGCGGCGTCCTTCTCGATGTACTTGCGGTACTCGTCGAGCGTGGTCGCGCCGATGCAGTGCAGCTCGCCGCGCGCCAGCGCCGGCTTGAGCATATTGCCGGCGTCCATCGCGCCCTCGGCCTTGCCGGCGCCGACCATCGTGTGGATCTCGTCGATGAACAGGATCACGCGGCCTTCCTCGGCCGCGACTTCCTTCAGCACCGCCTTGAGGCGCTCCTCGAACTCGCCGCGGAACTTGGCACCGGCCAGCAGCCCGGCCATGTCGAGCACCAGCACGCGCTTGTCCTTCAGGCTGTCGGGCACCTCGCCGCCGACGATGCGCTGCGCCAGCCCCTCGACGATCGCGGTCTTGCCCACGCCGGGCTCGCCGATCAGCACCGGGTTGTTCTTGGTGCGACGCTGCAGCACCTGGATCGTGCGCCGGATCTCGTCGTCGCGCCCGATCACCGGGTCGAGCTTGCCGGCGCGCGCGCGCTCGGTCAGGTCCAGCGTGTACTTGTTCAGGGCCTCGCGCTGCGCCTCGGCGTCGGCGCTGTTCACGCTGGCGCCGCCGCGCACCGCGTCGATCGCCGCCTCGAGCGACTTGCGCGCCAGCCCGGCGTCGCGCGCCAGACGCCCGGCCTCGCCCTTGTCGTCGGCCAGCACGAGCAGGAACAGCTCGCTGGGAATGAACTGGTCGCCGCGCTTGCCGGCTTCCTTCTCGGTCAGGTTCAGCAGGTTGTTGAGCTCGCGGCTGAGTTGCACATTGCCGCCTGCACCCTGCACCTGCGGCAGGCGCTGCAGCGCACCCTGCACGCCCGCCAGCAGTCCGCCGGCGTTGACTCCGGCGCGTGCCAGCAGCGCCTTGGGGCCGTCCTGCTGCAGCATCGCGCCGAGCAGGTGCAGCGGCTCGATGTAGGGGTTGTCGCGCGCCACCGCGAGCGACTGGGCCTCGCCAAGGGCTTCCTGGAACTGGGTCGTGAGTTTGTCGAAGCGCATCGTATTCTCCGTGGGACGTCGCTTACATGCGGGGCCGGCAGGGGTTTTTCAAGCTCGGTGCTGTTGATCTGGATGAAGGCGCGCGCACGGCCCCGCCGGCAACATGGGAGGTGCCGCGCAAGCCACGCGGCGTTATGCTGGAACCAACCAGCCCATGCAACAGGAGAACGAACATGTCCAACGACGCCTCGACCGCCACCGACAAACTCGTCGCCGACTTGCGCGAAGTCGCCGCCGACGCCGAGGAGCTGCTCAAGCTGACTGCCGGCCAGGCCGGCGACCGCATCGCCGAGCTGCGCTCCAGCCTCGGCGCCAAGCTGGTGCAGGCACGCAGCGACCTTGGCGTGCTCGAGAGCGAACTGCTCGCGCGCGGCCGCGAAGCGGCGCGCGCCACCGACCAGTACGTGCACGACAATCCCTGGAAGGCGATCGGCGCCAGCGCCGGTCTGGCCTTCCTGCTCGGCCTGCTGGTCGGTCGCAAGTAAATTGGCCACGCTGCGCGCGCGGCTCGACACCCTGCTCGGTGCCGCGCAGACGCGGCTCGAGCTGCTCGCGGTCGAGCTGCAGGAAGAGAAGCTGCGCATCGCGCGGCTGCTGCTGATGACGGTGCTGGCCGCGCTGCTGCTGGCCGGCGCGGCTCTGTTCGCGGTGCTGTGGCTGACCGTGGCGCTGTGGGACAGCCACCGGCTGCTGGTGCTCGGCCTGGGCACGCTGCTGCTGGGCGCCGGCGGCATCGCCGCCGCCACCGCCGCGGCGCGCAGCTTCGCCGCCGGCAGCGCGCTGTTCGCGGCCAGCCTGGGCGAGCTCGAACGCGACCGCGCCGCGCTGCGCCAGGGCGATGGGCGCTGATCGAAGCGCGCTGCTGCTGCGCAAGGGGCAGCTGCTCGAGCGCAGCGCGCAACAGCGCGTCGCGCTGCTCGAACTGGTCGGCGAG
>JAKAHP010000223.1 GCA_021825505.1 Pseudomonadota bacterium | reverse complement strand
CGCTGCAGGCCTGGCTCGACGCGCTGGCGGCGACGCGCGCCGCGCCCGACGAGGCCGCGCTGCGCGCGGGCATTGCCGCGAACAAACGCGATTTCGCGGCGCGCTACGCGCTGGCGCAGCGCCTGCTGGCCACGCAGCAGTGGACCGCGGCGATGGACGAGCTGCTCGAGATCCTGATGCGCGACAAGAGCTGGAACGACGAGGCCGCGCGCCGCACCTACGTCGCCATCCTCGAACTGATCACGCCGCCGGCGCCGAAGGCTGCCGACGGCCAGGCGCCGGCCGCGGACCCGACCGTCGACAGCTACCGCCGCCGGCTCAGCATGGTGGTGCTGAGCTGAGGCTCCTCAGGCCGTGAGGCGCTCGAGCGCCTCGCGGTACTTGGCCGCGGTGCCGTCGACCACTGCGGCGGGCAGCTGCGGCGCCGGGGCGCGCTTGTTCCAGCCCGGCACGCTCTCCAGCCAGTCGCGCAGGAACTGCTTGTCGAAGCTGGGCGGCGAAATGCCTTCGCGCCACTGATCGGCGGGCCAGAAGCGCGACGAATCGGGGGTCAGCGCCTCGTCCATCCAGACCAGGCGCTGCTGCGCGTCGAGCCCGAACTCGAACTTGGTGTCGGCCAGGATGATGCCGCGCTCGCGCGCGTACTCGGCCGCGCGCCGGTACAGCTCGAGGCTGACGTCGCGCACCTGCGCCGCCAGTTCGACGCCGACCAGGCGCACCATGTGGCCGAAGTCGATGTTCTCGTCGTGCTCGCCGAGCTCGGCCTTGGTCGCCGGCGTGAAGATCGGGTTGGGCAGGCGCGCCGCCTGCTGCAGCCCGTCGGGCAGCGCGACGCCGCACACGCGGCCGCTGGCCTGGTAGTCCTTCCAGCCCGAGCCGGCCAGGTAGCCGCGCACGACGGCCTCGACCGGCAGCGGCTGCAGGCGCTTGACGACCAGCGCGCGACCGCGCACCTGGTCGCGCTCGTGCGGCGCGACCACGCTTTCCGGGTCGATGCCGGTCAGGTGGTTGGGCACGACGTCGGCCAGACGCTCGAACCAGAAGCGCGAAATGCGCGTGAGCATTTCGCCCTTGCCGGGAATGCCCTGGTCCATGATGACGTCGAAAGCCGAGATGCGGTCGCTGGCGACCATCAGCAGCTTGTCGTCGCCGACCGCGTAGTTGTCGCGCACCTTGCCGCGCGACAGCAGCGGCAGTGATGTGATCGAAGTCGTGAGCAGTGCAGAAGTCATACGGGTATCCGGTGTTTGCGCTGCGATTGTAGGCAGGTCGCGTTCAACGCTTCGCGCGACGCCGGGCCTTGACCGCCGCGGCGAGCACGTCGACCACCTGCAGCGAATCGTCCCACGCCAGGCAGCCGTCGGTGATGCTCTGGCCGTAGACCAGTGCTGCCGGATCGTCCTTGCCCGGGGTGAACTTCTGCGCGCCGCCGACCAGATGGCTCTCGACCATGGCGCCGAAAATGCCGCGCGCGCCCGACGCCAGCTGCGCGGCGAGGTCGCGCGCGACGTCGAGCTGGCGCGCCGGCTGCTTGGCGCTGTTGGCGTGCGAGCAGTCGACCATCACGCGGCCGTCGAGCCCGGCGTCCTCCAGTTCCTGGCAGGCCGTGCGCACGCTGGCGGCGTCGTAGTTCGGCTCGCGCCCGCCGCGCAGGATCACGTGCGTGTCCTTGTTGCCGCGCGTCTGCACGATCGCGACCTGGCCGCTCTTGTGCACCGACAGGAAGGAATGCTCGCGGCGCGCGGCCAGGATCGCGTCGATCGCGATGCGCAGGTTGCCGTCGGTGCCGTTCTTGAAGCCCACCGGTGCCGACAGCCCCGAGGCCAGTTCACGGTGCACCTGGCTCTCGGTGGTGCGCGCGCCGATCGCGCCCCAGGCGATCAGGTCGCCGAGGTATTGCGGCGAGATCACGTCGAGGAACTCGCTGCCGGCCGGAACGCCGAGGCGGTTGATATCGATCAGCACTTCGCGCGCGATGCGCAGGCCCTCGTCGATGCGGAAGCTCTGGTCGAGGTAGGGATCGTTGATCAGCCCCTTCCAGCCGACCGTGGTGCGCGGCTTCTCGAAATACACCCGCATCACGATCTCGAGTTCGCCGGCGTGCTGTTTGCGCAGCGGCGCCAGCCGCGCCGCGTACTCGCGCGCGGCCGCCGGGTCGTGGATCGAGCACGGCCCGATCACCAGCAGCAGGCGGTCGTCGTCGCCCTGCACGATGCGGTGCACCGCGCGTCGGGTGTCGGCGACCAGTTGTTCGACCGCGGTACCGGCGATCGGAAAGAAGCGGATCAAGTGCTCGGGCGGAGGCAGCGGCATGACGTCCCTGACGCGTTGGTCATCGGTGGCAGAGGTCTTCTCGGACTGCGTACGACGCCAATCGGCGGCGGGGGACGGCTTCGGGGTCATGCTCGGGCTCCTGGGGTTCGCGGCACCGGCGAAAAAAAACCGCCGGTCAGCGCCGGCGGTTCTTGGGGATTCGTGCTGTCAGGCTGAAACTCGCCCTCTCCCTCCGCCGACGCGGTGCGAGAACCAAAAGTAGAAGAAGGCGTAGGTGGACATCGTTCGATTCAGCTTGAGCCGCCGAGTTTAAACCCGGATGTTGCGTCGCGGCAACCGTGACTGCGGCGCGCGCGCAACGCGCGCCCCGCCCGCGACCGCTTCAGCCGCGCCGTGGCCACATGCGCGCGATCAGGTTGTCGCGCAGGATGAACTGGTGCTGCAGCGCCGCCAGCACGTGCAGGCCGATCGCGCCGAGCAGGCCGTAGGCGATTACCTGGTGCACGTCGCCGGCCTCGCGCGCCCAGCCGGCGCCCTGCGCGGCCAGCGCCGGCAGTTGCAGCAGCCCGGCCAGATGCACGCTCCAGCCGCGCGCCGACGCGTTGGCCCAGCCCAGCAGCGGCAGCGCGATGAAACCGAGGTAGAGCAGGCCATGCACCGCGTGCGCGGCGCGATGCTGCCAGCGCGGTGCCGGCAGCATGGCCGGCGCGCCGCCGACCAGGCGCCAGACGATGCGCAAGGCCATCAGCGCGAGGATCGTCGTGCCCAACCCGACGTGCCAGGCGATCAGCGCTTCCGGCTGGGTGCCGCGGTGGATGTCGGGCATCAGCCAGGCCAGCGCGAATTCGGCGGCGATCAGCACCACCAGCCACCAGTGCAGCGCGCGTGCGAGCGGGTTGTAGACGGTCGCTTCGGACATCGGTTCTCCTGTGGGTTGTGTCAGCCGGTTCCGCCGACGGTCATGCGATCGATGCGCAGCGTGGGCTGGCCGACGCCGACCGGAACGCTTTGCCCCTCCTTGCCGCAGGTGCCGACGCCGGGGTCGAGCTGCAGGTCGCGGCCGATCATGCTGACGTGGGTCAGCGCGTCGGGGCCGTTGCCGATCAGGGTCGCGCCCTTGACCGGGTATTGCAGCTTGCCGTGCTCGACCCACCAGGCCTCGCTCGCCGAGAACACGAACTTGCCGCTGGTGATGTCGACCTGGCCTCCGCCGAAATTGACCGCGTACAGGCCGCGCTCGAGGCTGGCGACGATTTCCTGCGGGTCGCGGTCGCCGGCCAGCATATAGGTGTTGGTCATGCGCGGCAGCGGCACGCTGGCGTAGCTCTCGCGGCGCGCGTTGCCGGTGATCGCACGCTTCATCAGCCGAGCGTTCAGCGTGTCCTGCATGTAGTCGACGAGCACGCCGTCCTCGATCAGCACGGTGCGCTCGGTCGGGTTGCCCTCGTCGTCGACGTTGAGCGAGCCGCGCCGCCCGGGCAGCGTGCCGTCGTCGAGCACGGTGACGCCGCGCGCTGCGACCTGCTGGCCGAGACGCCCGGCGAAAGCGCTCGAGCCCTTGCGGTTGAAGTCGCCCTCGAGACCGTGGCCGATCGCCTCGTGCAGCAGGATGCCGGGCCAGCCGTTGCCCAGCACCACACTCATCTCGCCGGCCGGCGCCGGGCGCGAATCCAGGTTCAGCAGCGCCTGGCGCACCGCCTCGTCGACATGCGCGCGCACCGCGCTCTCGTCGAACGCGCTCAGCGCATGGCGCCCGCCCCCGCCGGCGGCGCCGGTTTCGCGGCGCCCGCCCTGCTCGGCGATCACGCTGACGTTGAAGCGCACCAGCGGGCGCACGTCGGCGGCGAGATGGCCGTCCGAGCGCAGCACCAGCACGACGTCGTATTCGCCCGACAGGCTGGCCATGACCTGCACGATGCGCGGGTCCTTGGCGCGCGCCAGGCGGTCGGCCAGCTGCAGCAATTCGACCTTGGCCGCCGAATCGAGCGCGGCCAGCGGGTCGAGCGCGTCGTACAGACGGTGCGGCCCGGCGGCGTGCGCCGGCGACCCCAGGCGCACGCGCCCGCGTCCGGCGCGAGCGATGCCCCGCACGGTCGAGGCGGCTTCGAGCAGGCGCGCCGCGGAAATGTCGTCGGAATAGGCGAACGCGGTCTTGTCGCCTTCGATCGCGCGGATGCCGAAGCCCTGCTCGATGCCGAAGCTGCCGCTCTTGACCATCCCCTCCTCGAGGCTCCAACCTTCGGAACGGGTGTACTGCAGGTAGATGTCGGCGTAGTCGAGGCGGTGCTCGAACGCGCTGGCCAGCGCGCGCTCGAGGGTGCTCTCGTCGATGCCGTAGGGGCTCAGCAGCAGCTGCCGGGCTTCGGCCAAGCGCAGCGCCGCGGGATCGGTCGTGGTGTCCATATTCCGATTGTAGGAAGTGCGGCGGCTTCGTGCCGCCCGCGGTGTGCGGCGCCCTTGCGCTCGCGCGGCAGTGGACTATCCCGCCGCGCGCAGCACCTCGACGTGGCCGTGGCGCGTGCGCACGCGGTCGGGGCCGACGCCGCGCCGCACCGCGAAGGCCTTGGCTGCTGCGTCGCGCGGCTTCGGCGGCGACACGTAGGCGCCGTCGGCGCGGCGCAGTACCGCGACAAGCGGCTCGTGCGCGCGTGCGCCACGACGCACGACCACGCCGAGCTCGCCGTTGGCCAATTCAACGTAGGAGCCCGGCGGGTACAGGCCGACCACGCGCAGCAGCGCCGCGCCGAGCTCGTCGGGCCGACCGCCGGCGCCGACGCAGGCGTCGCGCGCGGCGATCGCCGGCGTCAGCCCCGCGCGCGTGCGCCGTCGGCTGAGCTTGGCGACGTAGACGTCGACGCGCTGCAGCAGCGCGGCCAGGCGCTGCAG
>JAKAHP010000222.1 GCA_021825505.1 Pseudomonadota bacterium | reverse complement strand
GGAGGTCGAAGCGCTGCCGCGTGCGCCGGTGGTCACCGTGATGGGTCACGTCGACCACGGCAAGACCTCGCTGCTCGACTACATCCGTCGCGCCAAGGTCGCCGCCGGCGAGGCCGGCGGCATCACCCAGCACATCGGCGCCTACCACGTCGACACGCCGCGCGGCATGATCACCTTCCTCGACACCCCGGGCCACGAGGCGTTCACCGCGATGCGCGCACGCGGCGCCAAGGCAACCGACATCGTGATCCTGGTGGTCGCGGCCGACGACGGCGTGATGCCGCAGACCAAGGAGGCGATCGCGCATGCGAAGGCCGCCGGCGTGCCCATCGTGGTGGCGATCAACAAGATCGACAAGCCCGATGCCAACCCCGAGCGCGTCAAGCAGGAGCTCGTCGCCGAACAGGTCGTTCCCGAGGAGTATGGCGGCGACTCTCCGTTCGTGCCGGTCTCGGCCAAGACCGGGCAGGGCATCGACGACCTGCTCGAGAACGTGCTGCTGCAGGCCGAGGTGCTGGAGCTGAAGGCGCCGGTCGATGCCCCGGCCAAGGGCCTGGTGATCGAGGCGCAGCTCGACAAGGGACGCGGCCCGGTGGCCACGGTGCTGGTGCTGTCGGGCACGCTCAAGCGCGGCGACGCGGTGCTGGCCGGTTCGTGCTGGGGCCGGGTGCGCGCCATGCTCGACGAGAACGGGCGCCCGGTGCAGGAAGCCGGGCCGGCCATTCCGGTCGAGATCCAGGGCCTGAGCGAAGTGCCCAGCGCCGGCGAGGAACTGATGGTGCTGGCCGACGAGCGCAAGGCGCGCGAAATCGCGCTGTTCCGCCAGGGCAAGTACCGCGACGTCAAGCTGGCACGCCAGCAGGCCGCCAAGCTCGAGAACATGTTCGAGCAGATGGCCGAAGGCGCGAAGACGCTGAACCTGATCATCAAGAGCGATGTGCAGGGCTCGCAGGAGGCCTTGGTGCACGCGCTGACCAAGCTGTCGACCGACGAGATCCGCGTGGCGGTGGTGCACGCCGCGGTCGGCGGCATCACCGAGAACGACATCAACCTGGCGATCGCATCGCAGGCCGTGGTGATCGGCTTCAACACGCGTGCCGACGCCGGCGCGCGCAAGCAGGCCGAAGTCAACGGCATCGACATCCGCTACTACAACATCATCTACGAGGCGGTCGACGAGATCCGCGCGGCGATGTCGGGCATGCTGGCGCCGGAAAAGCGCGAGGAAGTCATCGGCATGGTCGAGGTGCGTCAGGTGTTCCGCATCACCAAGGTCGGCACCGTGGCCGGCTGCCGCGTGCAGTCGGGCGTGGTGCGCCGCAGTGCGCATGTGCGCGTGCTGCGCGACAATGTCGTGATCCACACCGGCGAGCTCGATTCGCTCAAGCGCTTCAAGGACGACGTGCGCGAAGTCCAGGAAGGCTTCGAGTGCGGCCTGTCGCTGAAGAGCTTCCAGGAACTGAAGGAAGGCGACCAGCTCGAGGTGTTCGAGGTCAAGGAAGTCGCACGCACGCTCTGACGCCAGGCCGTCGCGCCGGAGCCAGGCTCCGACGCGACGTCGACCGACGCGCGCGGCGCCCGCAGGGCGCCGCGCGCGTATGCGCGTCCGGCGCCCGGTCGACGTCCTGAGCCGGAACGCGCCGCGACCCACCCACCCGAGAGATTCAGCCGCACCATGCCACGCCAGTCCAGTACCCCGCATCGCATCCACCGCATCGCCGACCAGATCCAGCGCGATCTCTCGGAGATGATTCCGCGCGAGCTGCGCGACCCGCGGCTGGGGCTGATCACGCTGTCCGAAGTGCAGCTGTCGCCCGACTACGCGCACGCCAAGATCTATTTCACGGTGCTCGGCGCCGAGCCGCAGCACGCCGCGGCGGCACTCAACGAGCGCGCCGGCTACCTGCACAGCCTGTTGTTCAAGCGCCTGCGCATTCACACCGTGCCGATGCTGCATTTCGTGTTCGACGAGACGACGCGCAAGGCCAGCGAAATGGACGGCCTGATCCGTCGCGCCGTCGCCGACCCGGCCAAGGACGACTGACCATGGCACGTTGGGCCGCGCGGCCGGTGCACGGCGTGCTGCTGCTGGACAAGCCGCGCGGCTTGACCTCGCAGCAGGCGATGCAGCGCGCGCGCGCCGCGCTGCGCGCGGCCAAGGCCGGGCATACCGGCACGCTCGATCCGCTGGCCGACGGCCTGCTGCCGCTGTGCTTCGGCGCCGCGACCAAGTTCGCGCAGCTGCAACTCGACGCCGACAAGGCCTACGTCGCGCAGCTGCAACTCGGCCAGACCACGAGCACCGACGACGCCGAGGGCGAGGTGCTCGAGTGTCGCGAAGTGCCGGCGCTGGATGCTGCGGCGCTGCGCGCGGTGCTCGATCGCTTCGTCGGCCGCATCGCCCAGGTGCCGCCGCTGTACAGCGCGCTCAAGCGCGACGGGCGCCCGCTGTACGCCTACGCGCGCGCCGGGCAGACGCTGGAGGTCGCGGCGCGCGAGGTGCGCATCGACGCGATCGACGTGCTGGCGCTCGACGGCGCGCGACTGACGCTGGCGGTGCGCTGCGGCAAGGGCACCTACATCCGCGCGCTGGCGCGCGACATCGGTCGCGAGCTCGGCTGCGGCGCGCATCTGGCGGCGCTGCGGCGCACCGCCAGCGGCGCCTACGACGTCGCGCAGGCGATCGCGCTCGACGCGCTGACCGCGCTCGATGCCGACGCCGCGGCGACGCGGCTGCTGGCGCCCGACAGCCTGCTGGCGGCGCTGCCGCGGCTCGACCTCGACCCCGCGCAGGCCGACGGTCTGCTGCAGGGCCGGCGCCTGCGGCTGGCGCCGGCGGCGCCCCCCGCGGCCGGCGCGGTGCGCGTGTACCGCGCCGACGAATCCCCGATTTTTCTTGGCGTGGGCGACTGGGACGGACAGGTCCTGGCGCCACAACGCTTGCTCAGTAACGAGGAACTGCTTACGCAGTGAACACCACCATGACCCCTTCGATCCGCAACATCGCGATCATCGCGCACGTCGACCACGGCAAGACCACGATGGTCGACCAGCTGCTGCGTCAATCCGGAACCTTCCGCCAGAACCAGCAGGTCGCAGAGCGGGTGATGGACAGCAACGACCTCGAGAAGGAGCGTGGCATCACGATCCTGTCGAAGAACTGCGCCGTCGAGTGGAAGGGCACCCACATCAACATCGTCGACACCCCCGGGCACGCCGACTTCGGCGGCGAGGTCGAGCGCGTGCTGTCGATGGTCGACAGCGTGCTGCTGCTGGTCGACGCGGTCGAGGGGCCGATGCCGCAGACCCGCTTCGTGACCAAGAAGGCGCTGGCGCTGGGCCTCAAACCCATCGTCGTGATCAACAAGGTCGACCGCCCCGGCGCGCGCCCGGACTACGTGATCAACGCCACCTTCGAGCTGTTCGACAAGCTCGGCGCCAGCGAGGAGCAGCTCGACTTTCCCGTGGTCTACGCCTCGGGGCTCAACGGCTGGGCCACGCTCGAGCCGGGCCAGGTCGGTGTCGACCTGGCGCCGCTGTTCGACGCCATCCTGCGCCACGTGCCGCCGCACCAGGGCTCGGCCGAGGATCCGCTGCAGCTGCAGATCTGCTCGCTCGACTACTCGACCTTCGTCGGGCGCATCGGCATCGGCCGCATCAACAGCGGCGTGCTCAAGCCGATGCAGGAAGTCGCGGTGTACTCCGGCGTCGACTCCACGCCGTTCAAGGCGCGCGTCAACCAGGTGCTGAAGTTCGAGGGGCTGGAGCGTCACCAGGCCGCCGCGGCCGGCCCCGGCGACATCGTGCTGATCAACGGCATCGAGGACATCGGCATCGGCATGACGCTGACCAGCCCCGAGACGCCGCGGCCGCTGCCGATGCTGGCGATCGACGAGCCGACGCTGACGATGAACTTCTGCGTCAACACCAGCCCGCTGGCCGGGCGCGAAGGCAA
This sequence comes from Pseudomonadota bacterium, assembly GCA_021825505.1. Taxonomy (GTDB): domain Bacteria; phylum Pseudomonadota; class Gammaproteobacteria; order Burkholderiales; family Burkholderiaceae_C; genus Thiomonas_A. The sequence continues at coordinate 1,230 of JAKAHP010000222.1, read as the reverse complement.
GTTCGTCACCAGCCGCCAGCTGCGCGACCGCCTCGACCGCGAGCTGCAGAGCAACGTTGCGCTGCGCGTGCGCGACACCGACGAGGACGGCGTGTTCGAAGTCGCCGGGCGCGGCGAACTGCACCTGACCATTCTGCTCGAGAACATGCGCCGCGAGGGCTACGAGCTCGCGGTGAGCAAGCCGCGGGTCGTGTTCCACGACGGCCCCGACGGTCGCCAGGAGCCGATCGAGCTGGTCACCGCCGACGTCGAGGAGCAGCACCAGGGCGGCGTCATGCAGGCGCTGGGCGAGCGCCGCGGCGAGCTGGTCAACATGGAGCCCGACGGCATGGGCCGCGTGCGCCTGGAGTACCGCATCCCGGCGCGCGGCCTGATCGGCTTCCAGAACGAATTCCTGAACCTGACCCGAGGCACGGGTCTGATCAGCAACATCTTCGACGGCTACGACGCGTACCGCGGCGAAATCCAGGGTCGCAAGAACGGCGTGCTGATCAGCCAGGAAGCGGGCGAGATCGTGACCTACGCGCTGGGCAAGCTCGACGACCGCGGGCGTATGTTCGTCAAGCCCGGCGACCCGGTCTACGAAGGCATGCTCGTCGGAATCCACAGCCGCGACAACGACCTGATCGTCAACCCGGTGCGCGCCAAGCAGCTGACCAACTTCCGCGTCTCGGGCAAGGAAGACGCGATCAAGCTGACGCCGCCGATCGAACTCAGCCTGGAATACGCGGTCGAGTTCATCGACGACGACGAGCTGGTCGAGATCACGCCCAAGTCGATCCGGCTGCGCAAGCGCCACCTGAGCGAGCACGAGCGCAAGCGTGCCGGCCGCGCCGAATCGGCTGCCTGAAGCCTGCGACCCTTCCTTGATCCGTACCGGTCCACGCGGCTCGACCCGAGCCGCGTGATCGCAACCTCTCCACCCTGGCCGCGCGCCGCCACCGCCATGTTCCGCGACACCCACCGCCGCGCCGTGCTGGCGCTGGTCGCTGCCACCTTGCTGTGGAGCGTGGCCGGGGTCGTGACGCGTCACCTGCACCACGCCGACGGCCTGCAGCTGGTGTTCTGGCGCAGCAGCTTCGCCGCGCTGGCGGTCGGCGTCGGGCTGCTGGCGCGCGACGGCGCCGCGGCGCTGCTGCGCACCATCCGCCGCGGCGCAGCTCCGCTGTGGACTTCGGCGCTGCTGTGGTGCGTGATGTACACAGCGTTCATGCTCGCGCTGAGTCTGAC
>JAKAHP010000221.1 GCA_021825505.1 Pseudomonadota bacterium | reverse complement strand
CGCTGCGCTGCGCGCACTGGCCGCCGAGCTGCGCGACGACACGCCACCCGAGGCGCTGCGCGCCGCCGCGCGCCGCGCCGCGCTGCTGCTGCCCACGCCCGGCGCCGAGGCGCGGCTGCAGCAGCAGGAGCTGTTGCGCGCCTATCTCGACGCGATCGACTCGACGCGCGAGTTCTGGGCGCGCATCGCGCAGCTGATTCTGCTCAACCTGCTGCTGCCGGTGCTGACCGCCTTGCTCGGCTATGTGTTCGGCTCGACCCAGCTGCCGCGCTGACGCGCCGCGCCTGGCGTGGCGGGCGCTGCTCGCGTCGCTGGTGTTCGCCGGCGCGGCGTGCAGCGTACAGCTGGCGCCGCGTGCCGACGCCGCGCTGGCCGCCGATCTGCGCGCCGCCAACCGCGACGCCCAGGTGCTGCTGCAGCAGTTGCGCGAACCTTCGCCAGGACCCTGCGCGACACGCAGCACGCATTACGCCACATTGATCGGGCAGCTGCGCGCGCTCGCGATGCAGGCCGGCGCGCGCGAGCTGCCGTCGGCGTCGCTGCTGGCACGGCTCGCGGGCCACGTGGAGTCCGACCCGGATTTCAGCGCACGGCCCAGCGTGCGCGCCTTGGACGGCGCCGCATCGACGCTCGAGCAGATGCAGCAGGTCGATTGCGCCGGCCGGCTGCACGGGGCAGCACTGCGCGCCTTCACCCAGCAGGCCGATGTGTTCCTGGCCCAGGCGCTGGCCTACGAAACGATGCTGGACCGATGAACTCGATCTCGCGCGACGAGCTGCTGCGCGCGCTGCGCGACGCCGCGCGCGCCGTGCTCGACGACGACCTCGCCGGGCTGCGCGGCTTTGCCCACGCCCAGCTCGACGCCCTGGCGCAGCAGGCGCTGTACATCGGCGCCGGCGTGGCCGACGGCAGCATCGACGCGCCGATGCGGCGCTATTTCCTCAACGCCCTGCGCGAGATGACGCGCAGCTTCGTCAACACCCTGCTCGGCCTGGCTGAAATCATCGTCGAGCGCCTGTACAACGCGCTGCTCGACGTGCTGTGGCGCGCCGTCGGCGTGATGGCCGGCATCCCGTGGAGGCGCCTCTAGATTTTTGGTTACACCGTTTTCGGCACCATTCCAGCATCATGGCGCGACATCCCGCATTCGATCCGGAGGTTGCAATGGCGAAAATTCTGGTCGTGTACTACAGCACCTGGGGGCACGTCGAGCGCATGGCGCAGGCTGTCGAAGCCGGAGCGCGCGAGGTCGAAGGCGTCTCGGTCACGCTCAAGCGCGTTGCCGAGACCATGCCCGAAGCCACGCTGACGGCGATCCACGCCAAGACCGCGCAGGACGCGCCGCTGGCGCGCCCGTAGGAACTGGGCGACTACGACGCGATCGTGTTCGGCACGCCGACTCGCTTCGGCAATATGTGCGGGCAGATGCGCAACTTCCTCGACCAGACCGGCGCGCTGTGGCAGCAGGGCAAGCTGGTCGGCAAGATCGGCAGCGTGTTCGCCAGCACCGCCACGCAGCACGGCGGGCAGGAAACGACGCTGACCTCGTTTCACACCACGCTGCTGCACCACGGCATGGTCATTGTCGGTGTGCCCTACAGCTGCCCGCAGCTCACCGCGATGGACGCCGTCAGCGGCGGCACGCCGTACGGCGCCACCACGCTGAGCGCCGGCGACGGCAGCCGCATGCCCAGCGACGCCGAACTCGAGGTGGCGCGCTTCCAGGGCCGCCACGTCGCGCAGCTCGCGCAACGCCTGTTCGGCTGACGCGCGCGCCGCGTGCAGGACCACTACGACTACATCGTCGTCGGCGCCGGCTCGGCCGGCAGCGTGCTGGCCGCGCGCCTGAGCGCGGCCGGCTCGGTGTGCCTGCTCGAGGCCGGCGACGCGGCGCGCAGCGCCAGCGTCGAAGTGCCGATGGGGCTGCCGCTGCTGCTGCGTGGCACTCGCCACAACTGGGCGTTTGACACCGTCGCGCAAGCCGCGCTGGACGGGCGCCGCCTGTACTGGCCGCGCGGCAAGGGCCTGGGCGGCAGCAGCGCGATCAACGCCATGATCTATATGCGCGGCGATCCGTCCGACTACGACGCCTGGGCCGCCGCCGGCTGCCACGGCTGGGACTGGGAATCGCTGCTGCCGCTGTTTCGCGCGCACGAGGACTGCACGCGCGGCGCCGACGCCTGGCACGGCGTCGGCGGTCCGCTGCCGGTGTCCGACATCGCGCGCCCGAACGCGCTGAGCCTGGCCTTCGTCGACGCCGGCGTGCAGGCCGGGCTGGCCGCGCGCGACGATTTCAACGGTGCTGCGCGCGACGGCGTAGGTCTACACCAGGTCACGCAACGCGGCGGGCGCCGCGTCAGCGCCGCGCGCGCCTTCCTCGATGCGCTGCCCAACGACGCGCCGCTGCAGGTGCGCTGCGGCGCGCTGGTCACGCGCGTGCTGATCGACCCGGACTCACGCCGCGCGTACGGCGTCGAGCTGCGCGACGCCGGCGGCACGCGCACGCTGCACGCGCGGCGCGAAGTCGTGCTGTGCGCCGGCGCGGTGCAGACGCCGCAATTGCTGATGCTGTCGGGCGTCGGCGACGGCGCCGCACTGCAGCGCCTGGGCCTGCGCTGCGTGCAGCACAGCCCGCAGGTCGGCACGAATCTGCAGGATCATCTCGACGTCACGCTGCTGCAGCGCGAGCGCGGCACGCTGGCGGTCGGCGTCGGCCCGCGCATGCTGCCGCGGCTGCTGCGCGAGACCGCGCGCTGGCGGCGCGACGGCAGCGGTCTGCTGGCCAGCAACGCGGCCGAGGCCGGCGGCTTCGCGCGCAGCGACCCGACGCAGGCGCGGGCGGACCTGCAGTTCCACTTCGTGCCTTCGCTGCTGCGCGACCACGGCCGCCGGCTGTGCTGGGGCTACGGCTACACCCTGCACGTGTGCCAGCTCTACCCCTACAGCCGCGGTCGCATCGAACTGGTCGACGCCGACGCGGCCACGCCGCCGCGCATCGACCCCAACTATCTCGGCGATGCGCGCGACCTCGCGGTGCTGCGCGCCGGCTTCCGGCTGGCGCGTGCGATTCTCGGCGCGCCGGCGCTGCGCGCGCATTTCGCCGCCGAATACGACGCAAGCGCCGCGGTCGATGCCGACGCCGCGATCGATGCCTTCATCCGCGCCCACGCCGAGTCGATCTACCACCCGGTCGGCAGCTGCCGCATGGGCGGCGACGCGGGCTCGGTGGTCGACCCCGATCTGCGCGTGCGCGGCATCGACGCGCTGCGCGTGGCCGACGCCTCGATCATGCCGACACTGATCGGCGGCAACACCAACGCGCCGTGCATGGTGATCGGCGAAATGGCGGCGCGCCGCATGCTGGCGCCGCACTGACGGCGCGGCGCCGCGTATCAGTCGTGCAGGCCGCGCTCGTCGGGCTCGTCGGTCGAGGTCGAGATCACGCTGACCGATTTGCCGTGCATGCGCCGCCAAGCGTAGATCGCATAGCCCGACAACGCGTAGGCGAGGAACAGCGTGAACAGCACCACCGGCGGGCGATACGCGATCAGGCCGATCAGCAGCGCGATCAGGAACAGCGTGATGAAAGGCACGCTGCGCCGCAGGCTGAGCGCCTTGAAGCTGTAGAACGGCACATTGGTGACCATGCTCATGCCGGCGAACACGGTGATCGCGAACGCCGGCCAGCGCAGGTCGGCGCCGACGTAGCCGAGATCGGTCATGACCCAGATGAAACCCGCCGCCAGCGCCGCCGCGGCCGGGCTCGGCAGCCCCTGGAAATAGTTCTTGTCGACCACGCCGATGTTGGTGTTGAAGCGCGCCAGCCGCAGCGCGCCACCGACGCAATAGACGAAAGCCGCCAGCCAACCCAGCTTGCCCAGGCCGTTGAGCGACCACTGGTACATCACCAGGGCCGGCGCAGCGCCGAACGACACCATGTCGGCCAGCGAATCGAACTGGGCGCCGAACTCGCTCTGGGTGTGCGTCAGCCGCGCCACGCGCCCGTCCAGGCTGTCGAGCAGCATCGCGATGAAGATCGCCGTGGCGGCCAGCGCGTAGCGGTGGCCCATCGCCATCACGATCGCGTAGAAGCCGCCGAACAGCGCCGCCGTGGTGAACGAATTGGGCAGCAGGTAAATGCCGCGCCGACGGCGCGGCCCGTGCAGCAGGTCCTCGCCCGGGTCGGGCAGTCCGGCGTCGAGGAGCTCGTCGCGCGCTTCGCCGTCGGCCCGCGCGTGCGCGGCGGGCTTCACGCGCTCACCTCCGGCGCCCAGCGCGCCAGCACGGTGCTGGTGGCGCGCACCTTCTCGCCGATCGATACCGCCGGCTGCGCATCAAGCGGCAGATAGACGTCGACGCGCGAGCCGAAGCGGATGAAGCCGAAGCGCTGGCCGCGCTCCAGCGTATCGCCCGCGACCACGTAGCACAGCACGCGGCGCGCCACCAGGCCGGCGACCTGCACCGTCGTCACGAGGCGTCCGCCGCAGTCGATGACCAGCGCGTTGCGCTCATTCTCCAGCGAGGCCTTGTCGAGGTCGGCGTTGACGAAACGACCGGGGAAATAGTTGACCGAGACGATGCGCCCGTCGACCGGCGAGCGGTTCGAGTGCACGTTGAACACGTTCATGAACACGCTGATCTTCAGCGCCTGGCGCTGCGCGTAGGGGTCTTCGCAGGGCTCGATCGAGACGATGCGCCCGTCGGCCGGGGCGACGATCGCGCGCGCGTCGTCGGGCAGCGCGCGCGGCGGATCGCGGAAGAACTGCACCACGAACACGGTCGCCAGCCACAGCGGCAGCGACCACCACGGGCCCGCGAACACGGACACGAGCAAGGACGCGAGCAGCGCTGCACCGATGAACGGCCAGCCCTCGCGGGCGAGGATCGGATGGGGATATTGCATGGCAGCAAGTGTACCCGCTGGTCAGCCCGGGACGCCGGGCCTGCGAGCCCGGCGTTGCCGTTCAAGGCCCGCGTCAGTTCTTCGACTTGTCGACCAGCTTGCTGGCCTTGATCCACGGCAGCGAGCCGCGCGGCTCCACGCTGCCCTTCGGCAGCGTGGACGCGGCGAGCGACGCCGGGCCTGCAAGCCCGGCGTTGCCGTTCAAGGCCCGCGTCAGTTCTTCGACTTGTCGACCAGCTTGCTGGCCTTGATCCACGGCAGCGAGCCGCGCGGCTCCACGCTGCCCTTCGGCAGAGATCGG
>JAKAHP010000220.1 GCA_021825505.1 Pseudomonadota bacterium | reverse complement strand
TGTGCAGCGCCGGCGGCAGGTCGGCGCGCTGCAGGTCGGGCGGCGCCACCAGCAGCGCGCCGCGCACGCGCTCGGCGTGGCGCGTATGGGCGGCCCAGCCGGCCGCCAGATGGCAGCCCAGGCTGTGCGCGGCCAGCAGCACCGGCCCGGGTTGCGCCAGCACCGCCTGCTCGAGCTGGCAGATCCAGTCGCCACGCAAGGGCTGGTCCCAGTCGTGCTGCTGCACGCGCAGGTCGCCGTGCTCCTGCTCCCACAGGCTTTGCCAGTGCTGCGGCCCCGAGCCCTGCCAGCCGGGCAGGAGCAGTATCGTCGTCGTCACGCCGCGACCTCCGGTTGCGCGACGCGGCGCACCATTTCGCGCGCGAACTCGAGGTAGGCCTGCGCGCCGCGGCTGGATTTGTCGAATACGACCCCGGGCAACCCGTAGCTCGGCGCTTCGGCCAGGCGCACGTTGCGCGGGATCACCGAATCGAAGACCTTGTCCCCGAAGTGGGTCTTGAGCTGTTCGCTGACCTGCTGCTGCAGCGTGATGCGAGGGTCGAACATCACCCGCAGCAGCCCGATCAGCACCAGCTCGGGGTTGAGTTTGGCGTGCACCTGGCGCACCGTGTTGACCAGATCGGACAGACCCTCGAGCGCGAAGTACTCGCATTGCATCGGCACGATGACGCCGCGCGCTGCGCACAGCGCGTTCAGCGTCAGCAGCCCCAGGGCCGGCGGCGTGTCGATCAGGATGAAGTCGTAGTCGGCGTCGACCTCGCGCAGCACGCGCTTGAGGCGGTGCTCGCGGCGTTCCTCGTCGACCAGTTCGACTTCGGCGCCGGCCAGCTCGCGGTTCGCGCCGAGCACGTCGTAACCGGCCTTGGCGCTGCGCCGGCGCGCCTGCGACAGTTCGGCGATGCCGAGCAGCACCTGGTAGACGCTGGGCGTCAGCGCGCGTTTGTCGACGCCCGAACCCATGGTGGCGTTGCCCTGCGGGTCGAGGTCGACGAGCAGCACGCGCTGCTCGATCGCCGCCAGCGCGGCGGCGAGGTTGACGCAGGTGGTGGTCTTGCCGACCCCACCCTTCTGATTGGCGATGCAGAACACGGATGCCATCGGAGCCCTCGGCGTCAAGGTTTCGGATCGAGCGGGCGCAGCCAGACCACGCAGCGTTGCGCGTCGAGCCCGGGTACGGTGAGCGGCTGCACCTCGGCGTGCACATCGGCGGGCAGCGCGGCGAGCTCGGCGTCGGGGTGCACGCCCTTCATCGCCGCCCAGCAGCCGCTTGGACGCAGCAGGTGGCGGGTCAGTCGCAGCATGTCGGCCAGTTCGCTGAACGCGCGGCTGGTGATGCAGTCGAACGGCGGCAGGGTCAGGGCCTCGACCCGGGCGTGCTCGACGCGCACGTTGCGCAGGCCCAGCGTGGCCGCGGCTTGCTGCAGGAAGGCGCACTTCTTGCGTACCGCATCGCACAACACCACCTCGGTGTCGGGCAGCAGGATGGCGAGCACCAGGCCTGGCAGACCGCCGCCGCTGCCGACATCGAGCAGCCGCGCCGGCGCGCGCGCGCGCAGCGGCGCAACCAGCGTCAGGCAGTCGGCCAGGTGCTTGGCCAGCATCTGCTCGGGGTCGCGCACCGCGGTGAGGTTGTAGACGCGGTTCCAGCGCTGCAGCAGCGCGAGGTAGTCGAGCAGGCGCTGGCGCTGCGTCGCGTCGGCGTCGAGGCGCAGTGCCGCGAGCCACGCGTCGAGCTGCGCCGCGTCGGCGGATTTTGCCGGCGTGAGCGTGTCGTCTGCGGTCATGCCGCGGCGCGCAGCCGCCGCTTGCGCAAATGGACGAGCAGCAGCGAGATGGCCGCGGGGGTGATGCCGGAAATGCGCGAGGCGTGGCCGAGTGTGGCCGGGCGCGCGCGGGCCAGCTTCTGGCGCACTTCGATCGACAGTCCGGCAACTGCGGCATAGTCGAGGTCTTCGGGCAGCGCGAGGTTCTCGTATTCGGCCGCGCGCTGCACGTCGAGTTGCTGGCGTTCGATGTAGCCGGCGTACTTGACGCCGATCTGCACCTGCTCGGCGACGTCGGGGCTCAGCGGCGTCGGCGGCGCGAAGCGGCCGTCGAGCGCGCCGACCAGCTGGGCGTAATCGACTTCGGGGCGGCGCAACAGGTCCTCGAGGCGGTACTCGCGCTCGATGGCCTGGCCGATCAGCGCCTGCGCCTCGGCTGGCGCCAGGGTATCGGGCTGCACCCAGGTGCTGCGCAGGCGCTCGCGCTCGCGCTCGATGGCGTCGCGTTTGCGCGCGAACGCGTCCCAGCGTGCGTCGTCGACCAGGCCGAGGCTGCGGCCGATCTCGGTCAGACGCAGGTCGGCGTTGTCCTCGCGCAGGCTCAGGCGATGCTCGGCCCGGCTGGTGAACATCCGGTACGGCTCGCTCACGCCCTTGGTGATGAGGTCGTCGACCAGCACCCCGAGATAGGCCTGGTCGCGCCGCGGCGACCACGGCTCGCGCTGCAGCGCCAGGCGCGCGGCGTTGGCGCCGGCCAGCAGCCCCTGCGCGGCGGCTTCCTCGTAGCCGGTGGTGCCGTTGATCTGGCCGGCGAAGAACAGTCCGCCGATGGAACGCGTTTCCAGCGTCGGCTGCAGCGCACGAGGGTCGAAGTAGTCGTATTCGATGGCGTAGCCGGGGCGCAGCAGGTGGGCGTGCTCGAGGCCGGGAATGCTGTGAACCAGCGCGAGCTGCACGTCGAACGGCAGGCTGGTGGAGATTCCGTTCGGGTAGAACTCGTGCGTGGTCAGACCCTCGGGTTCGAGGAAGATCTGGTGCGAGGTCTTGTCGGCGAAGCGGTGGATCTTGTCTTCGATGCTCGGGCAGTAGCGCGGGCCGACCCCTTCGATGACGCCGGTGTACATCGGGCTGCGGTCGAGCCCGGCGCGGATGATGTCGTGGGTGCGCGCGGTGGTGTGCGTGACCCAGCACGGCAGTTGGCGCGGGTGCTGCGCGGCATCCCCGAGGAGGCTGAACACGGGGACCGGGTCGAGGTCGCCGGGCTGCTCCTGCAGACGGCTGAAATCGATGCTGCGGCCGTCGATGCGCGGCGGCGTGCCGGTCTTGAGGCGGCCCTGCGGCAGCGCCATCTCGCGCAGGCGCAAGGCCAGGGTGCGCGCCGGCGGATCGCCGGCACGACCGGCGGCGTAGTGTTCGAGGCCGATGTGGATCTTGCCGTCGAGGAAGGTGCCGGCGGTCAGCACGACGCTGCGCGCACGAAAGCGCAGGCCGCTTTGCGTGACCGCGCCGACGACGTGGTCGCGCTGGCCGTCGGATTCGAGCATCAGGTCGTCGACGGCCTGCTGGAACAGCCACAGTCCGGGCTGGTTCTCCAGTCGCTGGCGGATCGCGGCCTTGTACAGCAGGCGGTCGGCCTGCGCACGGGTGGCGCGCACCGCCGGGCCCTTGCTGCCGTTGAGGATGCGGAACTGGATTCCGGCCTCGTCGGTCGCTGCGGCCATGGCGCCGCCGAGGGCGTCGACTTCCTTGACCAGATGGCCCTTGCCGATGCCACCGATGGACGGATTGCACGACATCTGACCGAGGGTCTCGATGTTGTGGGTCAGCAGCAGCGTGGCCGCGCCGATGCGTGCCGCGGCCAAGGCCGCTTCGGTTCCGGCGTGGCCGCCGCCGACGACGATGACGTCGAAGATCTTCGGGTAATCCATGGGAGGTGCTCGATGCGCGAGCTGCGATTGTAGAACCTAGAACCTAGAACCTAGAACCGAGCGCGCACGCCGATGTTCCACGTGGAACAATCTGCTCATTGTCGAAGCTCGCAAGCCTGCCGATGTCGCCCGAATCCCCCTCTCCCTCCAGCCCGCCGGCGCACCCGGACAACGTATGCGGCGCCGCCGCCAGCGGCCACGAGCTGCTTGACGCCTGGGTCGCGGCACACGCCGAGCTGGCCGGCCCGGTGCTCGAAGTCGCGGCAGGAACACCACTGTTCGCGGCCGGCGAGCCCTGCCGTGGATTTCCGTTGCTGTTGCGGGGCGAAGTGCAGGTCTACCGCGAATCCGCCCAGGGGCGTCGCCTCGAACTGTACCGTGTCGGCGCCGGCGACATCTGCCTGGTGTCGACCGCAAGTCTTTTTTCCGGCGCCGCGCTCGGCGCCGATGCGGTCACCACCCAGGACACCGCGCTGCGTCTGCTCGGGCGCAGCGGCTTCGAGCGCATCAGCGAGGTGCCCGCGTTGCGCGCTTTCCTGTTCGAGCAGTTCGCGTCGCGCATGGCCGACTTGATCGCGGTGACCGACGCGGTCGCCTTCCAGCGCCTCGACCGCAGACTGGCCGCGGCACTGCTCGGCCACGGCCCGCTGGTGCGCCTCTCGCACCTGCAGCTGGCGCAGGCGCTGGGTACCGCGCGTGAAATCGTCACCCGGCTGCTGCGCCGCTTCGAACAGGACGGCTGGGTCGCATTGGGGCGCGGCGAAATCAGGATCCTGGCGCCGCGCGCCCTGCGCGAATTCGCCGATGCGCCAATGTGACCTGGGTCACCGAGCCGGCGGGCCCTGCCGACGTATAGTGCAAGCACGACGTTTGACGCGTCGATGCGCCGGACGTCCGGCACGACCCTCGAGGAGCTTGCGATGAAAATCAATGAAGGTGGAGCGGACCGTGCGATCCGTGTCGTCGCCGGGCTGGCGCTGATCGCGCTGGCCGCGACCCATGTCGTCGGTGTCTGGGGCTATATCGGTGTGGTGCCGTTGCTCACCGGGCTGGTCGGCATTTGCCCGGCGTACAGCTTGCTCGGCATGAACACCTGCCCGATGAAGAACCGCCAGGGCTGAGCCCTCAAGCCATCGCCGGGCCGCCTTCAGGCGGCGAGGCGGAACGGGCTGGGCGCAGCCCGGCCCTGGGGGCCCTTTCACCGCACGAACGCATCCCATGCGGTTTTTGCGATCAGCAGCACGACGATCGCGATGAAGGCGGCACGCACGAAGCGCGTGCCGCCGCGCAGCGCCAGCCGCGCTCCGACGATGTTGCCGGCGATATTGCCCACCGCGATCAGTCCGGCGTAGCGCCACATCACGTGGCCCTTCGCGGCGAACAGCCCCAAGGCCGCCAGGTTGCAGGCGACGTTGACCAGCTTCGCGCTCGCCGCGGCGTGCATGAAATCGAAGCCGAATCCACGCACGAACATGAACACCAGGAAGTTGCCGGTGCCAGGCCCGAAGAAGCCGTCGTAGA
>JAKAHP010000219.1 GCA_021825505.1 Pseudomonadota bacterium | reverse complement strand
AGTGCGCGTGATGGATTCTTGTGAAATTTCGTTTCATTTCTATGAAAATCGCGATGTTCTGATGCGTCAGCGTGCGCGCCTCGCGCCGGGCGGCCGGGTCAGGCAAAAGCCCTAGAATGTCCGGTTGATCGACATCGGGTTGATCGATACGCGCGTCACGGCGCGCGTTCTCCAGCCCCACCCACCGCGTGAACCTTTCCCCCAACGACGATACCCCCGTTTCGCGCCGCGTGCTGTTCGCGTTGCTCGCGCTGCTCGCTGTGCTGTGGTTCGCGCTGCTGGGCTGGCGCGACCTGGTGCCGACCGACGAAGGCCGCTATGCGGAAATTCCGCGCGAAATGGTCGTCAGCGGCGACTGGGTGACGCCGCGCCTCGACGGCTTCAAGTATTTCGAGAAGCCGCCGCTGCAATACTGGGCCACCGCAGCAGCCTACGAAGCGTTCGGCGTCGGCGCCTGGCAGGCGCGGCTGTGGACCGCGCTGACCGGCTTCCTGACCATCCTGCTGACCGCCTACGCGGGGCGCGTGCTGTATGGCGCGCGCACCGGGCTGGCGGCCGCGGCGGTGCTCGCCAGCAGCCTGTACTGGATCGGGCTGGGTCACATCAATACGCTGGACATGGGCGTGGCGGCGACGCTGAGTGCGGCGCTGCTGAGCTTTCTGCTGGCCCAGCGCGACGACGCCAGCGCCGCGGCACGACGCGCCTGGATGGCGCTTTGCTGGATCGCGATGGCGCTGGCGCTGCTGTCCAAGGGGCTGATCGGCCTGGCCTTTCCCGGCATGACCCTGGTGCTGTATTCGGCGCTGCAGCGCGACGCGCGGCTGTGGACCCGGGTCCACCTGCTCGGCGGCCTGGTGCTGTTCGCGATCGTCGCGCTGCCGTGGTTCGTGCTGGTGCAGCGACACAACCCCGAATTCTTCGATTTCTTCTTCGTCTACCAGCAGTTCACGCGCTTCCTCACTCCGGCGCTGTCGCGCCCGGGACCGTGGTACTACTTCGTGCCGCTGCTGCTGCTGGGCAGCCTGCCCTGGGTCGGCTGGCTGGTGCCGGCGCTGTGGCGCGCGCGTCGCGCCGTGCCCGGGCGGCTGCAACCCGACCGCGTGCTGCTGATCTGGAGCGCGTTCATCTTCGTGTTCTTCAGCGCGTCGCATTCGAAACTGCCGTCGTACATCCTGCCGATGTTCCCGGCGCTGGCGCTGCTGATCGCGCGCCACCTGCAGCAGCTGCCGCGCGGCGCACTGCGCCGGCCGCTGGGCGTGCTCGCCGCCGCCTGCGTGCTCGCCGCGCTGGCGTTGACCCAGCTGTGGCGGCTGGGCCATGCGCTGGTGCCCGCCGCGCTGTACCGCGACTGGAGCCACTGGCTGGAACTGGCCGCGGTGCTGGGGCTGGCCGGCAGCGTCGCCGCGCTGCGCTTCGAGGGCCACGCGCGCCGCACGGCCGCCGTGGTGGCGCTTGCGCTCGGCTTCGGCGCCGGTTTCACGGTCGCGCTGCAGAGCTTCCAGATTCTCGGCCGCACCGCGTCGACGCGCGACGTGGTGGCCGCGATCCGGCCCTGGCTGCACCCGGGCCAGCCGTTCTACATGGTGCAGACCTACGACCAGACACTGCCGTTCTACCTGCGCCGCGAAGCCACCGTGGTCGAGTACCAGGGCGAGCTCGCCTTCGGCATCGCGCAGGCGCCGCAAGCCTGGGTGCCCACGCTGCAGGACTTCGCCCAGCGCTGGGAACACGACCGCCTGCCGCTGGCGTTCATGCCGGCCGACTCCGCGACGCTGCGCACGCTGCGCGCGCTGCACCTGCCACTGCGCGTGATCGAGCGCACCCCGCGCTATCTGGTGATCGCGCGCCCCGACCAGGATTACGGCGCCGCCGCACGCGCCGCGCAGGCGGCGCTGCCGCCGGCGTGGAACGCGTCGGCGCCGGCCGACTCCACAGGAACACCATGACCGCGATCGCCCTCGCCCTCGTGCTGACCGGCGTGCTGCTCAACGCCACCGCGCAGCTGTTGATCAAGTCCGGCGCCGACACCGCCGGCCACTTCGCGTTCACCGCCGGCAATCTGTGGCGGGTCGGCTTGCATTTCGCGCTGCAGTGGCAGATCCTGCTCGGCCTGGCGTGCTACGCGGTGTCGGTCGTCGTCTGGATCCTCGCACTGACCCGCGTGCAGGTTTCGGTCGCCTACCCGATGCTGTCGCTGGGCTACGTCGTCACTGCGCTCGCAGCCTGGTGGCTGTTCGGCGAGGCGCTGACGGTGCAGAAGCTGCTCGGCATTGCGGTGATCATCGCAGGCGTCGTGATCATGGCGCGTTCCTGACTGGAGACATCGATGTCCGCTGAGGAATTCCTGCCCTTCACACGGCCGTCGCTCGACGAGGAAACCATCGCCGGCGTGGCCGAAGTGCTGCGCTCGGGCTGGATCACCACCGGGCCGTGGAACGCGCGCTTCGAGGCCGCGCTGTCCGAGTATTTCGGCGGGCGCACGGTGCGCACCTTCGCCTCCGGCACGGTGACGATGGAAGTCGCGCTGCGCATGCTCGGCATCGGCCCCGGCGATGAGGTCATCACCTCGCCGATGTCCTGGGTCGCCACCGCCAACGTGGTGCTCGCGGTCGGTGCGCGCCCGGTGTTCGTCGACATCGACCCGGTCACGCGCAACCTCGACACGCGACGCGTCGAAGCCGCGATCACGCCGCGCACGCGCGCGCTGCTGCCGGTGCACCTGGCCGGCCTGCCCTGCGACCTCGACGCGCTGTACGCGATCGCCCAGCGCCACGGCCTGCGCGTGATCGAGGATGCCGCGCAGGCCATCGGCAGCAGCTGGCGCGGTCAGCGCGTCGGCAGCTTCGGCGATTTCGCCTCGTTCAGCTTCCACCCGAACAAGAACGCCACCAGCATCGAGGGCGGCTGCCTGGTGCTGCCGCCCGACGCCGACCCGACGCTGGCCGAGCGCCTGCGCCTGCAGGGCGTGCGCCGCTTCGGCGCCGACGGCATGGACGTCGACGTGCTCGGCACCAAGGCCAACCTGACCGACGTGGCGGCGCGCGTCGGCTGGGGCCAGTTGCAGCAGGTCGACGCGTTCAACACGCGCCGCCGCGCGCTGGCGCACGCCTATTTCGTCGTGCTCGACGCGCTGGCGCTGCCGGCACGCGGCGTGCAGCTGCCGGTGCGCGATTTCGAAAGCAGCAACTGGCATATGTTCCAGGTCGTGCTGCCCGAGCCAGTCGAGCGCGCCGCGGTGATGCAGGGGCTGAAGGAGCGCGGCATCGGCAGCGGCGTGCACTATCCGGCCATGCACTTGTTCTCGCTGTACCGCGCGCAGGGCTGGAAAGACGGCGACTTCCCGCACGCCGAGCGCGTCGGCGCCGGCACGCTGACATTGCCGCTGTTTCCGGCGATGCGCGACGGCGACGTCGCGCGCGTGGCGGAGGCGCTCGACGCGGTGCTGCGACAATGCGGACTATGAATCCCGATTTCAGGCCGGCGCTGTCGGTCGTCATTCCGGTCTACAACGAAGAGGACGGCCTGGCCGCGCTGTTCGCGCGCCTGTACCCGGCGCTGGACGCGCTGGGCGAGCGCTACGAGGTGATCTTCGTCAACGACGGCAGCCGCGACGCCTCGGCCGCGCGCCTGGCACAGCAACAGCGGGCGCGCCCCGACGTCACGCGCGTGATCCTGTTCAACGGCAACTACGGCCAGCACATGGCGATCCTGGCCGGCTTCGAACACACGCGCGGCGAAGTCGTCGTCACGCTCGACGCCGACCTGCAGAACCCGCCCGAGGAAATCGGCGCGCTGCTGGCCAAGATGCGCGAGGGCTACGACTACGTCGGCACGATACGGCGCCAGCGCCAGGACAGCTGGTTCCGGCGCCACGCCAGCCGCTGGATGAACGCGCTGCGCGAGCGCATCACCCACGTGCGCATGACCGACCAGGGCTGCATGCTGCGCGCCTACGGGCGCGACGTGGTCGACACCATCAACCGCTGCAGCGAGGTCAACACCTTCGTGCCGGCGCTGGCCTATACGTTCTCGCTGCGCCCGACCGAGATCGAGGTCGCGCACGAGGAGCGCGCCGCCGGCGAATCGAAGTACTCGCTGTTCAAGCTGATCCGGCTGAACTTCGACCTGATGACCGGCTTCTCGCTGATGCCGCTGCAGTTCATGTCCTTCCTCGGCATCGCGCTGGCGCTGGCCTCGGGCGCGTTGTTCGTCTGGCTCATGATCGACCGCATCCTGTTCGGCTCGCAGGTGCAGGGCGTGTTCACGCTGTTCGCGATCACGTTCTGCCTGCTCGGCGTGCTGCTGTTCAGCATCGGACTGCTCGGCGAATACATCGGCCGCATCTACGAGCAGGTGCGCGGCCGGCCGCGCTACGTGGTGCAGGCGGTGCTCGACGACACCGCGACGGATTGACGCGATGCGCGCCGTCGTCTTCGCCTACCACTCCGTCGGCGCGCGCGGCCTGCGCACGCTGCTGGCCGCCGGCGTCGAGGTCGCGCTGGTCGTGACCCACGCCGACGACCCGAACGAGACGATCTGGTTCGACAGCGTCGCCGAAGTCGCCGCCGAGCACGACATCGCGATCGAACTCGTCGACCAGGCCGTGAGCGAGGCGCAGCAGCGTCGCGTCGCCGAACTCGCACCCGACTACATCTTCTCGTTCTATTTCCGCCGCATGCTGCCGGCCGCGCTGCTCGGCAGCGCGCGCATCGCGGCGCTGAACCTGCACGGCTCGCTGCTGCCGAAATACCGCGGCCGCGTGCCGGTGAACTGGGCCGTGCTGCACGGCGAGCGCGAGACCGGCGCGACGCTGCACCTGATGGAAGCCAAACCCGACGCCGGCGACATCGTCGCGCAGCAGGCGGTGCCGATCCTGCCCGACGACACCGCACGCGAAGTGTTCGACAAGGTCACCGTGGCCGCCGAGATCGCGCTGGCCGGGGTGCTGCCCAGCCTGCTGCGCGGCGTCGTGCCGCGCCGGCGCAACGCCCTCGAGCTCGGCAGCTACTTCGGCGGCCGCCGCCCGGAGGACGGGCGCATCGACTGGATGCAGCCGGCGCGCCGCGTCTACGACCTGATCCGTGCGGTGGCGCCGCCCTACCCCGGCGCCTTCTTCGATGTCGGCGGACGCCGCCTGATCGTCGCACGCGCGCGCATCGCGCGTGCCGCGCTGGCCGCGGCCTTGCCGGCCGATGCCGCGCCGGGCCTGCACATCGCCGCCGGGGCGGCGCTGGCGCGCTG
>JAKAHP010000011.1 GCA_021825505.1 Pseudomonadota bacterium | reverse complement strand
TTCCGCCAGCGCCACCACCGCCACCGCTCCCGCCCACGGCGCCGCTCAGCCCGCCGACCAGCCCCACGGCTCCGGCCAGAGACATGCCGCCACCGCCGCCACCGCCGCCGACCGACTGCGCCGCAATGCCCACGGCCTGCGTGCCTTGCGTGGTGATCGTGCCGAGTTGCCCGACGTCGACCTCGCCGCCCGCACCGCCGCTGCCGCCCCCGCCCCCGAGCGAGAACGTCAACGCCGCCCCGCCGCCGAAGCCAGCCGCCGCAGCCAGCCCCCCGGCGCCACCACCGCCACCGACGGATTGCGCCTGGATCGCGTCCGAACCCGCCCCGGCCGTGCCCAGTTGCCCACCGGTCTGCACCTGCACGCGGCCTCCGGCTCCTCCGCTCGCACCGCTTCCGGCTACGCCCAGGACCAGGTTCAGCGGCCCGCCGAAACTCGCATCCAGCGAAAAGCCGCCGCTGCCGCCGCCACCCCCGATCGATTGCGCCTGGATCGCCGGCGACTCGGTCCCTGACGTGACGATGGCATAGGGGCTCGCCTGGGCCGCCACCGCGTTGTCACGCAGCACCTGGACGTTGCCCCCCGCACCGCCTGCGCCGCCACTGCCGCCCAGCGACGCCGTAAAACCGGAACCGACCGCAATCGCCCCGCCTCCGCTGCCGCCGCCGCCTCCCACCGACTGGGCGACGATACCGGCCGCACCGGTCGACCCCGAGGTGCTGATGTCGGCCCCGTTGCTCACGCTGACGTCACCACCAGCACCGCCACCGCCCGCGCTGCCGCCGGCGCTGAAGAGCCCTCCGGCCACCGCGCCGCTGCCCCCTCCACCGCCGACGGACTGCGCCTCGATGCCCGCCGCACCCGCCCCCCCCGCTTGGAGCGCACCTTCGTTGGCTACGCTCACGCTTCCCCCAGCCATGGCCGCTGAACCGCTGCCGCTGCCGGCCACCAACCCGGCCGCGCCGCCGCCGGTGCCGCCGCCACCGCCGACCGATTGCGCCTGCACCGCGGTGGACCCCGCTCCGGCCGTGCGCACCATGCCCGTGTTGGTCACGGTCACGCTGCCGCCCAGCCCGCCGGCTCCCCCTTGATCACCCAGCGCGAACAAGCCCGAATTGAAGCCCGCGTCGCCGCCCCCGCCACCGATCGACTCCGCCAGGATGCCCGGCGCCGAACTGCCCGTGGTGATGATCGCGGCAGCCGATGCCACCCCGACCTGCGACGCATCGCCGCCGCTGCTGCCGCCGCCTCCGCCCGAATAGAACAGACCGAAGCCGCTGGCACCGGCACTGGCGCCACCGCCGACCGATTGCGCCTCGATCCCCGGTGACGAGTTGCCGGCGGTGTCCAGCTTCGACCCTGCAGCCGCCTGCACGCTGGCGGCGCCGGCGGCGCCCGCGCTGCCGGCGCCGCCGGCGTTGTAGACCAGCCCTCCGCCCCCGCCACCGGCGCCATCATTGGCGCCCAGGCTGCGCGCGACGGCCGCTGCCGCGGAACTGCCTTGCGTATCCACCGCCGCGGTGGCTCCCACGTTCACCGTCGCGTCGCCCCCGGTGCCGCCAGCGCCACCGGAACCACCGTTGCCGCCCAGCCCTTTCGAGCTGCCGCCGCTCCCACCGTTGCCACCGCTGCTGTAGGCGCCCGCGCCGAAGCTGCCGCTGCCCGTCGTGATCACACGCCCGCCGACATTCACCACCGCGGCCCCGCCGGCGCCGCCGCTGCCGCCGGCACCGCCATTGCCGCCGAGGCCCGCAGCGTTGCCCCCGGCGCCTCCGGCGCCACCGCTGCTGAACGCACCCAGGCCATAGGCGTCGGCGCCACTTGTACCGACGTTGAATCCGTCCTGCACCGAGGCCGCACCGCCGGCGCCGCCACCGCCGCCGTTGCCTGCATTGCCGGCGAAATAGTCGTTCGCGCCGCCACCGCCGGCGCCCCCCGTACTGGCTGCCTCGACCCCGCCCGTGCCATCCGCCGTGGCCGCGATGTCCGTCCCCGGCGATGCGACCGCCGCCCCGGCAGTTGCCCCCGCGCCGCCGTCGCCTCCGGCCAACAACGAGCCGCTGCCGCCATCGGCACCGGTGGCGCTGCGTGTGTACGTCGCGTCCGCGGCCCGCGCCGGCATGGCGAGTACCCCGCCCAGCAGCAGCATGAGCGCAACGCTGCGCGGCACGCCCAATCGGCGCGCTGCGCAACCCTGTGCAGTGTGGAACCGGGACTTCGCGGCGTCCATGAGATTGGCCTCGCTGGCGGCGCCGGATGGCGTTCGACGATCCTAGGCTTGGCCCTGCTAGCCCTGGATCCCAGCCGCCGTTAGCGGGCAGCCAGCGGGGTGTGACGGACGCACCGAGCCTGCGCCGCCGTTGCCGCATGGCTTAGCATGGCAGCATTGCTGCAGCCACAGACCCCGTTTGCTGCCCGATCGCATCCGCAGCCTGCCGTGGCCACCTGAACCGCTTCTCGATGTCGTCAAAAATCCTGCCGCGCGACATGGCACGCCGGCTGTGGCGCTTCGCGCTGCGCGTGTGGCCGCTGCTCGCCGCGCTGCACGTCTACATCGGCTGGCAGCTGCTGCCGCCGCTGCCCACCGCCGCGCGCGGCATCGGTGCGCTGCTGCTGCTGGCCTCGGCCCTGCTGATTCCGGCCGGATTGTTCAGCCGGCTGCGTCCCGGGCGCGCGTCGGACCGCATCGCCTGGGCCGGCTACTTCGCGCTCGGCCTGTTCTCGAGCACGCTGGTACTGACCCTGCTGCGCGAGCTCGTGCTGCTGCTGCCCGACACTCGGCAGGCCGTGGCGCCGTCGGCCGCGCTGGTGCCGGCGCTGGCGCTGGCAGTGTCGCTGGCCGGCTTGCGCAACGCGCGTCGCACCGCGCGCGTGGTCGACGTCGGCGTGGAACTGCCGGCGCTGCCCGCGGCGCTGGTCGGGTTCACCATCGTGCAGCTCAGCGACATCCACGTCGGCCCGACCATCAAGGCCGCCCGCGTGCGCGCGATCGTCGAGCGCGTCAACGCGCTGCAAGCCGACCTGATCGCGATCACCGGCGACGTCGTCGACGGTTCGGTCGCGGCCCTGCGCGCCGACACCGCGCCGCTGGGCGCGCTGCGCGCCCGGCACGGCGCCTGGCTGGTCACCGGCAACCACGAGTACTACGCCGGCGTCGCCGAGTGGATCGACGAGTTCGAACGCCTCGGCTTGCGCTGCCTGCTCAACGCCCACGCGGTGATCGCGCACGACGACGCGCGCCTGGTGCTGGCCGGGGTCACCGACTACGGTGCCGGCGCGTTCGACCCGGCGCATCGCAGCGACCCGGCGCGCGCGCTGCACGGCAGCCCCGCCGACGCACCGCGCATTCTGCTCGCGCACCAGCCGGCATCGGCGGCCGACGCCGCGGCGGCCGGCGTCGACCTGCAGCTCAGCGGCCATACGCATGGCGGCCAGTTCTGGCCCTGGAACCTGTTCGTCGGGCTGCAGCAACCCTTCACCGCCGGGCTGCACCGGATCGGCGCGATGCAGATCTACACCAGCCGCGGCACCGGTTACTGGGGCCCGCCCAAGCGTTTCGGCGCGCCGTCCGAAATCACCCGCATCCGGCTGCTGGCGGTGCCATCCGCGCGGCCAGCGAGCCCACCGGGTGCCGACGCCACCAGCGCAACGCCACCGCGTGGCGCGCGCTGGCGCCGAACCGGCCGACGCGCGTAGCATCGAAGCCCGAGCCGCCGCGCGGCCGCCTGACGGCGGCACCGCGGTACCGATCACCCCGGCCGGGACGCCTCGATGGATCGACACGACACGGACACGCCCGCACCCGCCGACGGCACGCGGCCTGCAGCGCCCGACGTCGACGCGCTGGCCGAATCGGAGCGCCGCTACCGCGCGCTGTTCGAGAACATGAACGCCGGCTTCGTGCTGTTCGAAGTCGTCGACACCGCGCCCGGCGAAGCGCCCGACCTGCTGATCGTCGCGGCCAACCGCGGCTTCGAGACCACCACCGGGCTCAAGCGCGACGCCGTCGTCGGACGCCGCCTGCGCGATGCGGTGCCCGGCATCGAACACGATCCGGCGGACTGGATCGGCACCTACACGCGCGTGGCGCTGACCGGCGTGCCGGTGCGCTTCGAACAGGATTCGACCACGCTGGCGGCGAGCTATTCGGTCAGCGCCTACCAGGCCGCGCCGCGCCAGTGCGCGGTCACCTTCGTCGACATCAGCGAGCGCCACCGCGCCGAGGCCGAGCTGCGCGACAGCGAAGCGCGGCTGCGCACCATCCTCGACGGCGTCGACGCCTACATCTACCTGAAGGACACGCAGGGACGCTACCTGTTCGCCAACGCCGCGGTGCGCGCGCTGTGGCGCGTCGAACTGGCCGACATCATCGGCCGCGACGACGCGCAGTTCTTCGATGCCGCGACCGCGCGCAACATCCGTCAAAACGACCTGCGCGTGCTCCAGCGCGGCGAGGTGGTGCGCGCCGAGGAAACCAATACCGTCGCCCACGACGGACGCACGCGCAGCTACATCTCGGTCAAGCTGCCGCTGCGCCGCGCCGACGGCAGCGTCTACGCGCTGTGCGGCATTTCCACCGACATCACCGAGCGCATCCGCGCCGAGCAGCAGATCCGCACGCTCAACGCCGGCCTCGAGCAGCGCGTGGCCGAGCGCACCGCCGAGCTGATCGCCGCCAACCACGAGCTCGACGCCTTCGCCTACGCGGTGTCGCACGACCTGCGCGCCCCACTGCGCGCCATCAGCGGCTTCGTCGCGATCCTGCGCGACGAGCACGCCGCGCTGCTCGACACCGATGCGCTCGCGTTGCTGGGCGAGATCGACGCCGCCAGCGCGCGCATGGGCGCGCTGATCAGATGCGCGACAGACCCCGGCGTTCAGGCCGGGGAAGGATAGCGCGGACGCCACAGGCGGCCTAAAATAACTGGACGTTTGAACAGTGCCATGCAACGCCTCCAAGCCTTCAAGTTCGAGCTTCGACCGAACGGCCAGCAGCAGCGCCAGATGCGCCGCTTTGCCGGAGCGTGCCGGTTCGTGTTCAACGCGGCTCTGGCCATGCAAACGGCCCAGCACCAGGCCGCAGGCCCGTTCATCCGTTACGTGGCGATGGCCAAGCATCTGACGGCCTGGCGTCAGGGCGCAGCGCTGCCCAGCGGGCGCACGGCGCCGTGGCTGGCCGAGGCGCCCATCCATCCGTTGCAGCATGCCCTGAAGGATCTGGAGCGCGCCTACACCAACTTCTTCGCCGGGCGCGCGGCCTTCCCCAAGCGCAAGCGGCGGGGCCAGCACGACAGCTTTCGATACCCCGACTCGAAGCAGTTCACGCTCGACCAAGGCAACAGCCGCATCTTCCTGCCCAAGCTGGGTTGGATGCGGCTTCGCTTGTCGCGCTCCGTGCCGGGCGAACTGCGCAACGCCACAGTCAGCCTGCACGCGGGCCGATGGTTCGTCTCCATCCAGACATCCCGAGAGGTCACGCAGCCCGTGCCCAGTGGCGACGCCGTGGGAATCGACATGGGCATCGCCCGCTTTGCCACGTTCAGCGACGGCAGCTTCATCGCGCCCCTGGACAGTTTCAAGCGCCATGAGGCGCGACTGCGGCGCTACCAGCGCGCCATGAGCCGCAAGGTGAAGTTCAGCAGCAACTGGCGAAAGGCCAAGGCGCGCGTCGAGCGCGTGCATGCGCGCATCGCCCGTGTGCGCGCCGACTTCCTGCACAAGGCAACGACGGCCATCAGCAAGAACCACGCGCTGGTGTGTGTCGAGGACCTGGCTGTGCGCAACATGTCGCGCTCGGCCGCCGGCACGCGCGAGGCACCCGGACACAACGTGCGCGCCAAGTCCGGCCTGAACAAAGCGATCCTCGACCAGGGCTGGTTCGAGTTTCGCCGCCAGTTGGACTACAAGCTGGCGTGGAGCGGCGGCCACCTCATCGCGGTGCCGCCCGCCAACACGAGCCGGACCTGTCCGGCGTGCGGTCATGTGGCCGCCGAGAACCGTCCTACCCAGGCGCGGTTCCTCTGCGTGGCTTGCGGCCATGCCGCGCACGCCGATGTGGTGGGCGCGATCAACATTCTGGCGCGGGGGCACCGCGTAGCAGCCTGTGGAGAGCCGGTGCAGTCGGGCCGCTCGATGAAGCAGGAACCCGCCGAGGCGATCTGAAATGGCGATCATCGTTTCAGACGCGGTAGGAATCCTTGCCCTTCCCGCGCAAGCGGTGGCCTACGACCAAGGGCGAGGAGGATGTCAACGAGGGCCTGCTGAAAGTCTCGCGCAGCACGCGTGGCGAGCTGCAACGCGCCGAGGTCGACATTTCGGCCCTGGCCGCGAACGGGCTGGCGCAATTGCAGCGCCTGGAACCGCAGCGCCGCGTGCGCTGGCAGGTCGAGCCCGGCATCATGGTCCATGCCGACCCCGCGATGCTCGACGCGGTGATGCAGAACCTGATCGGCAACGCCTGGAAGTACACCGCGATGACCGCCGACGCGCAGATCCGCGTCTACCTCGAAACCCGCGACGGCCAGCGCTGGATCTGCGTGGCCGACAACGGCGCCGGCTTCGACATGCGCCACGCGCACCGGCTGTTCAAGCCGTTCCAGCGCCTGCATCGGCAGGATGAATTTCCCGGTCTGGGCATCGGTCTGGCGACGGTGCAGCGCGTGGTGCAGCGTCACGGCGGCGAAGTCGACGCACGCGGCGACCCGGGGCGCGGCGCGACGCTGCGCTTCACGCTGCCGGCAGCGCGCTGACGCGGCTCAGCGTGTCGCGTACCGGTAGTGGCCCTTGCCGGCCGCCTTCGCTTCGTACAGCGCGCGATCGGCGCAGGCCAGCAGTTGCCCGGCCTCGGCGGCCACGTCGGGGAACGGCGCGATGCCGATGCTGAGGCCGAGTTGCGCCGAGCTGCCGTCGGCCAGATCGATCGGCGCGGCCACGCACGCGATGAGCGCGTCGGCAACGCCGGCCACCAGCGCCGCGTCGGCGACATCCTCGAGCACGACGACGAACTCGTCGCCACCGAGCCGCGCCAGCGTGTCGGCGTCGCGCAGTCGCGCGCGAAGGCGCGACGCCACCGCGACCAGCACGCGATCGCCGGCGGCGTGCCCGAGGCGATCGTTGACCGCCTTGAAGCCGTCGAGGTCGAGAAACAGCACCGCGCCGGCACCGCCGCGGCCGACGCGGTCGAGCGCGTGCTCCAGGCGCGACATCAGCAAGAGCCGGTTCGGCAGCCCGGTCAGCGCATCGTGGTGCGCGAGGCGCTCGATTTCGCTTTGCACATGGTTCATGCGACTGATGTCGACCGAGGTGCCGACATAGGCCAGCAGCACCCCGGCCTCGTCCTTCACCGCGCTCAGGCTGATCCACTCGAGATAGATCTCGCCGCCCTTGCGCCGGTTCCAGACCTCGCCCTGCCAGCTGCCGACGGACAACAGCGACTGCCACAGGTTCAGATAGAACGCGCGGTCGTGTCGCCCCGACTGCAGGAAGCGCATGTTGCGCCCGCGCATTTCGTCCAGCGTGTATTCGGTGATGCGTTCGAACGAGGCATTGGCGTCGAGCACGCAGCCGTCGGGGTCGGTGATGACGATCCCCTCCTGGCTGTTGTCGAACACCATCGCATGCTGGCGCAAGCGGGCCTCGACGAGCTTGCGCGCGGTGATGTCCTGGGTGACGCCGTGATAGCCCTTGAACGCGCCGTCGCGCGCGAACTTCGGGTCGCCGTGGATTTCGAACCAGCGCATTTCGCCGGCAGCGTTGGGCAGCGCGGCCTCGAAGCCGCGGAACGGTCGCCGCGCCTCGAGCGTCGCGCGGTGCGCGTCCAGCTCGACCGCGGTGACACCGACGAAGGGCAGCTCCCAGCGCGAGCGGCCCAGGAAGGCGCGGTAGTCCAGCCCCGAGCGCTCGGCGATGCTGGGGCTGACGAAGCGCAGCTTCAGCTGCTCGTCCATCTCCCAGAAGTACTCGGCGGCGATGTTGGCGAGCTCGCGGAATTGCGCGCGCTCCTCCGCGAGCGCTTCCTCGGCGGCCTTGCGCCGCTCGATGTCCTCGATGATGGCGACGAAGTAGTCCGGCGTGCCGTCGGGCGCGCGCGCCAGCGTCACCGTCAGATTGATCCAGACCAGGCGACCGTCGCGGTGCACGTAGCGCTTTTCCAGCGTCGAGGTATCGATCTCCCCCGCCAGCATCGCGCGCACCAGCTCGACGTCGCCAGCCAGGTCGGCCGCATGCGTGACGTCCTGGAAGGTCAGCGCGAGCAGCTGCTGCTCGGTGTAGCCGACGATCTCGCACAGCCGGCGGTTGACGCGCAGCCAGCGCCCGTCCAGCGCGACGATGGCGACGCCGGTGCCGGCATGGTCGAAGGTCGCGCGCGCCAGCGCCTCGCTGCGCCGGGCATGCGCGGCACCACGTTCGGCCAGCTCGCGCGCCTCGACCAGTTGGCGGTACAGCTCGATGTTCGCGATGCCGATCGCGGTGGCGTCGGCCAGCGCCTGCTGCAGCGCGACCTGCGCTGCGCTGGCGCGCTGCCGCCGTGCCCAGTAGCAGCCGATCGCGCCGACCGCGGGCGCACGCCCGATCGGCGTCATGCACAGGCTGCGCACGAAGGTCGGCCGGTAGGCCTCGTACGGCACGCGCGGGTCGAGCTCGATGTCCTCGATGATCGCCGGCTGCTCGTTGAGCATGGCCCAACCACTGACGCACGACGTCAGTGCGAAACGCTGCCCCTTCCACAGCGGGCCGATCGCATCCTCGTCGGCGTAATGGCACTGCTCACCGTCGCGCAACACCAGCGTGGCGCCGTCGGCCCCGGTCAGCTCGCGCGCGGCGCGCCGCACGATGGCCATCAGGGACGGCATGTCGCGCACCTGGGCGATGCGCTGCACGATTTCGGCCAGGCGCAGACCCGCGTCGGCCGCCGCGGCGGTGGCCGTCGCATCAGCGCGCACGATCGTATCCATCCCGGCTACCCTCGCTGTTTTGGCGAGTATTCTACGGTGAAGCTGTTCTGCGACCTCCCAGCATGCAGTGACGCAGCGCAGTGCCCCCGAGGCGCACGCACGCGCCGGGCACCTTCAGCGCGCAGGCGACGCGCGGCGTTCGCGCGCACGCAGCGCGCGCAGCGCGGCGCCGTGGCGCTGCCTCGCATGGCGCAGCAGCGCCGTCACGCGCGGCGTCGAGAAGAACCCCGGCCAGGTGCTGTACAGGCACAGCAGCGCCAGCGTGCCGCCACGCCCGTCGCGCAGCGGCAGCGCCGCACTGGAGCGAAAACCCAGCGTCAAGCCCAGCGCCTGCCACGGTTCGAGCATGGCCGCGCCCGACCATGCGTCGACGCACACGATCTCGCCGCTGCGCCAGGCGCGCGCACCGATGCCGGCGCCGCCCGGGCGCTTCGGGTCGGGACTGATGCGCGGGATGCGACCGGCCTCCATCGCGCGGCAATAGGGGCGCGCGGCGCTGCCGAACGCGGCCTCGACGTGCAGGTCGCCGCCGTGGCCCGGGACCAGGAACAAGGCCGCCAGACAGCCGTCGAGCGCGCCCAGCGCGCGCACCGCGTGGCGCGCCAACGCCGCGCCATCCGCGGCGCGCTCGGCGCCGAGGTCGAGTCGGCGCAGCGCGCGCGCGGCGTCGTCGTCGATGCGTTCGAACACGGCAGACTGCAGCTCGACCTCGTGCGCCAGGCGCCGGTCGAGCACCGCGCCCAGCGCGGCGCGCGCGGCGGCGCCGGGCGCCAGCCGCGGCAACGCTGCCTCGAGCTGCTCCCGCAGCAGCGCGTAGGCCGCCACCAGCTGCGGCAGCCGCACGCCGCACAGCGCGTGAGCTCGCGCGATGGCGCGCGCCGCGTCGGCCAGCGCCGCCTCGTCGGCATCGGCGTCGAACAGCAGCCGCAGATGCAGTGCGACGCGGCGCTGCAGGTGAGCACGCTCCATAGCGTTGAGCCCGCCGAGCAGCGCCGCGCTGCGCGCGCAACCGCCGATCGCGACCAGGAATTCACGCGCCAGCGTGGCGCATTCGGCGTCGTCCAGACCGCCGTGCGGCAGCACCCGCGGCGCCTCCACCGGAGCGCCGCGGGGCAGGCGCCGCAACGCGGGTTTCATCGCGCGCACCGCAGCTTCACGCCGCCTCGCGCTGCGGCACCGGCAGGCGGATCAGGTGGTCGAACGCGGCCAGCGACGCCTTCGCGCCCTCGCCCATCGCGATCACGATCTGCTTGAACGGGGTCGTCGTCGCGTCGCCGGCGGCGAACACGCCGTCGACCGAGGTCTGCCCGCGCGCGTCGACCTCGATCTCGCCGCGCGGCGACAGCTGCACCGCGCCCTGCAGCCATTCGGCGTTGGGCAGCAGGCCGATCTGCACGAATACGCCGTCGAGCTCCACGCGCTGCGCCGCGCCGCTGGCGCGATCGGTGTAGGCCAGCGCGGTGACCCGCGCGCCGTCGCCGACCACCTCGGTGGTCTGCGCGCCGAGCAGCACGCGCACATTGGGCAGCGTCGCCAGCTTGCGCTGCAACACCGCGTCGGCGCGCAGCCGGGTGTCGAATTCGAGCAGCGTGACCTGCGCGACGATGCCGGCCAGGTCGATCGCCGCCTCGACGCCCGAATTGCCGCCGCCGATCACCGCGACGCGCTTGCCCTTGAACAGCGGGCCGTCGCAATGCGGGCAGTAGGTCACGCCGCGGTTGCGGTATTCCTGTTCGCCGGGCACGTTCATATTGCGCCAGCGCGCTCCGGGCGCCAGCACCACGCTGCGCGCGTGCAGCGTCGCGCCGCTGGCGAGCTCGACGCCGATGTTGTCGCCGGCTCCCGCCGCCGGCAGCAGGCGCGCCGCGCGCTGGCCGCCGATCAGCTCGACCTCGTAGCTGCGCAGATGCTGCTCGAGCGCGGCGGCGAGCTGCGGCCCTTCGGTGTAGGGCACCGAAATGAAATTCTCGATCGCGACGGTGTCGAGCACCTGGCCGCCGATGCGCTCGGCGACCAGTCCGGTGCGTATGCCCTTGCGCGCCGCGTAGATCGCCGCGGCCGCTCCGGCCGGGCCGCCGCCGACCACCAGCAGGTCGAACGGCGCCAGCGCGCCCAGGCGTTCGGCGTCGCGTTGCGCGGAATCGGTGTCCAGGCGCGCGACGATCTGCTCCACACTCATGCGCCCCTGGTCGAAGGGCTGGCCGTCGACGAACACGCTGGGCACCGCCATGACCTGGCGCTGCTCGACTTCCTCGGGGAACAGCGCGCCGTCGATCGCGACGTGGCGGATCGCCGGGTTCAGCACGCTGATCAGGTTCAGCGCCTGCACGGTATCCGGGCAGCTGTGGCACGACAGCGACATGAACGTTTCGAACTGCAGCGGGCCACGCAGCCCGCGGATGCGCTCGGCCAGCGCGTCGTCGATCTTCGGCGGATGACCGCCGACCTGCAGCAGCGCCAGCACCAGCGAGGTGAACTCATGGCCCAGCGGGATCGCCGCGAACTCGACGCCGACGTCGGCTCCGACGCGCTCGATGCGGAACGACGGGCGGCGCGCGGCCTGCCCGTCGCGACGCAGCGTCACGCGCGGGCTGACGGCTGCGATCGCCTCGAGCAGGTCGAGCAATTCGGCCGACTTCGCGCCGTCGTCGACCGACGCGACCAGCTCGATGGGCTGGCGCAACAGTTCGAGATAGGTCTTGAGCTGGGCTTGAAGGTCGGCGTCGAGCATCGCGGGCTCCTGAAAATCATGGTCAAGGACAGGGCGAGGCGAGCCCGCAACTCCGGGCGGCGCCCGCCCCTTGCGGGCCGTGCAGGCTAAGGTCAGATCTTGCCGACCAGGTCCAGCGAGGGCTTCAGCGTCTTGTCGCCTTCCTTCCACTTGGCCGGGCAGACTTCGCCGGGGTGCGAGGCGACGTACTGCGCGGCCTTGACCTTACGCAGCAGTTCGGCGGCGTCGCGTCCGATTCCGTTGTCATGGATTTCACACAGCTTGATCTGGCCTTCCGGGTTGATCAGGAAAGTGCCGCGCAGCGCCAGGCCCTCTTCCTCGATCATCACGTCGAAATTGCGCGTGATCTTGCCGGTCGGATCGCCGACCATCACGTACTCGACCTTGCCGATCGCGGCCGAGGTGTCGTGCCAGGCCTTGTGCGAGAAATGGGTGTCGGTCGACACCGCGTAGATCTCCACGCCGAGCTTCTTGAACTCGGCGTAGTGATCGGCCAGGTCCTCGAGCTCGGTCGGGCAGACGAAGGTGAAGTCGGCCGGATAGAACACGACGACCGACCACTTTCCCTTCAGGGTCGCGTCGGAGACCTCGACGAACTTGCCCTGGTGGAACGCGGTGGCCTTGAACGGTTGGACTTCGGTGTTGATCAGCGACATGGTCGGTTCCTTGTGGGTGGTGAATGGAAAGCTCATCGTACGGGGCCGCCTCCGATATATCCAATTGATTTTGAGGATCCGCTTCATGCATTGCGGCTATCGAGTAGACGCTCAAGCCGGCGCCCGCGGTGTCGTTATCTGCGCATCATGTCCCATGAACCCGACTTCGACACATTGCGCCAGTTCTGGCATGCCGTCTCGCGCAACTTCGCCACCATAGCGTTCGCGCCCGACGGCACCATCGCCGAGGTCAACGACCGCTTTCTCGCCGTGGTCGGTTACCGCCGCGACGAACTCGTCGGCCAGCCGCACCGCGTGCTGTGCAGCGAGTCCTTGCGCGGCAGCGCCGCCTATGCGGCGTTCTGGGACGCCTTGCGCCGCGGCGAGGCGCAGGCCGGCGTGTTCGAGCGCGTCGCGCGCAACGGCGAGCCGATTTTCCTGCGCGCCGAGTAC
The DNA here is from genome assembly GCA_021825505.1 of Pseudomonadota bacterium. GTDB lineage: Bacteria > Pseudomonadota > Gammaproteobacteria > Burkholderiales > Burkholderiaceae_C > Thiomonas_A. Next base: position 11,399 of record JAKAHP010000011.1, on the reverse strand, counting down.
ACGCCGATCGTCGGGCCCGACGGCGCCGTCACGCGTGTGATCAAGATCGCCCAGGACATCACCGGGCAACGCCGCAAGGAAGCCTACGTCACCGAACTGGTGGCCGAGCTCAGCGCCGCCGCGCGCGACAACTCGGCCACGCTGAACGCCGCCGCGCAGGACACCGCCACCGACATGGCCGCGGTCAGCACCGGCCTGCAGCAGCTCGGCGGCGCGACCCGCGACAACCACAAGCTGGCCGCCGACCTGGCTGCGCAGGTGCGCGAGATCGCGCGCCTGGCCGGCACCATCGGCAGCATTGCGAACCAGACCGGCATGCTGGCGCTGAACGCGGCCATCGAGGCGGCGCGCGCCGGCGAAGCGGGGCGCGGCTTCGCGGTGGTCGCCGACGAGGTGCGCAACCTGTCGCGCCGCGTGCGCGACGCCACCGGCGAAGTGCAAGGCAATATCGGCGCCATCGACGCGCTGGCGCGCGCGCTCGGTGCGGGCAGCGAGCGCTCGCTGGCCGACGCGCACAACGCCGAGGCGGTCACGCGTCGCCTCGCCGATCGCGTCGAGGCGCTGCGCACCCTCGGCGCGACCCTGAGCGTCGGTGCGGCGAAGAACGACCACGAGTTGTTCGTCGCCACGCTGCTCGACGCGCTGGCCGCCGAGAGCGTGCCGGCGGCGGCGCCGGTCGATGCGCACGACTGCGCGTTCGGTCGTTGGTACGACGACCTCGGCGCCACGCTGCTGGGCGAGACGGCCGAGTTCAAGGCGCTGGAGCAGCCGCACCAGCGACTGCATGCGATCGCGCGTCAGGTGCACGATGCGCTGCGCGCACACCGCAGCGACGAGCTGCGCCGACTCGGCGATGCGCTCGGCGCTGCGCAGCGCGAGATGATCGGCGGGCTCGACGCGCTGCTCGCCGCGCTCGCGCGGCGCGGCAGCGCCGCGGGCTGAACTCAGGCTGCCGGCTCCAGGACCTGCGCCGGCGCCAGCGCGAACTCGACGGCCGCGCGCGCGTGCAGCTCGGTGGTGTCGAACACCGGGGCGTCGACGTCGCCGGCGCCAATCGCCATGGGCAGTTCGGTGCAGCCGAGCACGACGCCCTCGGCGCCGCGCTCGAGCTGGCGCCGCACGATGTCGCGCAACGCCGCGCGCGACCTCGGCGCGACGTTCCCCTGGCACAGCTCTTCGAAGATGATGCGATGCACGGTGGCACGGTCGTCGGCCTCGGGCACGACGCAGTCGATGCCGCGCCGCGCCAGCCGTTCGGCGTAGAACGGCTGCTCCATCGTGTAGCGCGTGCCGAGCAGTGCGACGCGGCGGCAGCCGGCGCGCTCGATCGCGTCGGCGGTGGCGTCGACGATGTGCAGCAAGGGCAGCGGCACCGCGGCGGCGACCGCATCGGCCACGCGATGCATCGTGTTGGTGCCGATCAGCACGCAATCGGCACCGCCGCGCTGCAGCTGGCGCGCGCACTCGGTCAGCTGTGCGCCCAGCCCGTCCCAGTCGGCGCGGCGCTGGCCTTGCACGATGTCGTCGAAATCGACGCTGAGCAACAGCAGCCGCGCCGAATGCAGGCCGCCGAGCCGCTCGGCGACCGCGCGATTGATGATCCGGTAGTACAGCGCGGTCGATTCCCAGCTCATGCCCCCGATCAGGCCAATGGTTTTCATCGCATCGCTTCCTCAATGTCTCGATGCACAAATTCTAGGCGGCACCAGGCTAAGATTACGCATCGTCGTGAACGCTGTTTCGACTGTATTTGCAATGAATTTCCGCCGCTGAACGTTTTCATGAAACTGGATTCCATCGACCGCAAGCTGCTCGAGCGCCTGCAGGACGACGCCGACGTGCAGCTCGCCGAGCTCGCCGCCACGGCCGGCCTGACCGCGACCTCGTGCTGGCGCCGCGTGCAGCGCCTGCGCCAGCTTGGCGTGATCCGCCGGCGGGTCGCGCTGCTCGACCCGCGCCGCGTCAACGTCGGCGTCACCGTGTTCGTCGCGGTGCGCACGCACGACCACAGCGCGCCGTGGTTCGAGCGCTTCAAGGCCACGGTCGAGGCGATTCCGGAAGTCGTCGAGTTCTATCGCATGAGCGGCGACGTCGACTACCTGCTGCGCGTGGTCGTGCCCGACATCGCGGCCTACGATGCCGTGTACAAGCGCCTGATCGCCGGCGGCGCGCTGTCGGACGTCAGCTCGAGCTTCGCGATGGAGCAGATCAAGTACACCACCGCGTTGCCGCTGCTGTACGCGGAGTGAGCGCCCCCAGGGCCGGGCTGCGGCGCGTCAGCGCGCGCTCGGCGCGTCCACCAGCAGCGAGTAGCGGTGGGCGTACTGCCCCCACAGCGCGGTGCTCCAGATCAGCGAGGCGTCAACCACTCCGGCGTGCCGCGCACGCAGCGTCAGCGTCGCGTCGCCGCCGGAGTGCGCACCGCTGATGTCGGGTGTGGCGCAACGCAGCCGATTCGTGCCGCGCTCGCGCGCGCAGCTCAGCAAGGGCTCCGAAGTGCGGAACTCGACCAGCTCGAGATCGTCGCCGCCGTCGAACTCCCAGGCCAGCGGAATGACGTCGTTGCCCGCCAGGGTCGGCACGATGTTGAAGAACTGGACCTGCGCGGTGAACGACTGCCCCTGCACGATCGTGCCCGGATAGGTCAGCAGCCCGATGTACTGGCGACCGACGTGCAGCAACTGGAAGTGCACGGGGGGGCCGAGGTCGACATCGCCGTGCGCCGTGATCGTCGCCGTCGACGTCGTGCTCGGCACTTGCGACGACAGCATCGCGCTGTAGCCGAAGCGGCGCACCTCGCGCGGGCCGAGCCGGCCGAACGCGCACTCCAGCGGGCCTTCCCCCCGACAGGCGCCGCGACTGTCCGGATCGAGGTCGAGCAGCAAGCTCGGCGAGGCGCTGAAGGTCTCCTTGACCTCGAGGTCGTGCACCGCCGAGGGGCCGGCGTTTTCCACCAGCACCCGGGTCGGCGTGAAAGGCTGGCGCGCGCCATTGATCAGCAGCGCCGGGTCCGGCGTCTGCATGACATGCAGCGTCGCGCGAGGCTTCAGCGCGATCGGCAGCGTGTCGGGATGGACCCGATAGCTGCCGACGGCGCTCAGCGCGATGAGCGTCTCGCCCCGAGCGTCGGGATCGATTTTCACCACCACCTTCATGACGTAGCTCTCCCCCACACGCTGCCGCACCGCGCAACTGACCGCGTTCAGACCCGCCACCGGGGTGCAGGCCGCGCCTTCGCCGGACACCGCGCCGACCTCGATCACCTTGGGATCGAACTCATAGGTGGTGGTGCCGATGCAAGCGCCCTTGGGATCGTCGCTCTGGCACAGACTCTGGATCGACAGCGTCGGCGCGGTGCCGGGCACCAGCGGCTCGGCGTTGGCGCCACGAACCCGCAACTCGCTGTGCAGTACCGTCGACGCGACCGATGCGCGCGATGCGGTGGGTGCCGCCATGGTCGGGTCGAACGGACTGGGCGCCGCGTCCGCGGGTGCGACGGCGGCCGTGCCGCAGGCCGACAACACGGCAAACACTGCGGTGCACACTGCGGCGCACATGGCGGCGTGCGTTGCGATGGATCGTGGAATCATGGCCATCTCCTCGTGGGCGACCCGCCGGGAACGCCGACGGCGTCGGTTCACGAGCAGAGCGTGGCGCGCCGGCAAAGTTCAATGCGAACGGCAGGCGCGTGCCGCAGCGGCACGCCGCTGCAGTACGCTCGGGTTTGCCTCCTGCTCCAAGCGCCTGACGATGCACCGCATGCTCCGCTGGTTCCGATCGTTCTGGTACCGTCCGCGTTTGATCGCCGCGATGATGTTCGGTGCGCTGTTGTTCGCCGCACTGGCCCCGCGCCTGGGCGCCGCGGCGGGGCTGCTGCTGGCGTTCGACATCGCCTGCGCCGGCTACCTGACGGCGATCGGCTGGATGATGGCGACGAGCCGGCCGGCCGCCGCACTGCGCCGCGCCGAGCGTCACCGCGACGGGCGCTGGACGGTGCTGCTGCTGAGCCTGCTGCTCAGCGCGGTGGTGCTGCTGGCGCTGCACCTGGCGCTGCGCGCCGGAACGCATGCGCGCCCCGACCTGGCGCTGGCCGGCGCCAGCATCGTGCTGAGCTGGCTGTTCTTCGGCGTCGTGTTCGCGCAGGCCTACGCCCACGCCGACCTGCTCGCGCGGCGCGGCGCGGCGCCGGCCTTGCTGTTTCCGGGCAGCCGCGCCCCGGATTACTGGGACTACCTGTATTTCTCGCTGATTCTCAGCATGACCTTCCAGACCTCGGACGTGTCGATCGCCGACCACCGGCTGCGCCGCGTCGCGCTGCTGCACAGCGTGGTCGCGTTCTTCTTCAACGTGTTCATCATCGCGCAGACCGTCAACGCGATCGGCGGCAGCCTGTGAAGCGCGGCGCGGCTCAGCGTGGCCGCAGCGCCTGCTCGAGCGCGTCGACGAACAGCGCGGCGACGTCGCAGCCGGCCTGCGTCGCGATCTCGACGAAACAGGTCGGGCTGGTCACGTTGATTTCGGTCAGGCGGTCGCCGATCACGTCGATGCCGGCCAGCAACAGACCGCGCGCGGCCAGCGTCGGCCCGAGCCGTTCGGCGATCGCCAGATCGGCCGCGCTCAGGGGCTGGGCGACGCCGAGGCCGCCGGCGGCGAGATTGCCGCGCGTCTCGCCGTGCTGCGGGATGCGCGCCAGCGCGTAGGGCACCGCGCGCCCGCCGATCAGCAGCACGCGCTTGTCACCGGTGGCGATCTCCGGAATGAAGCGCTGCGCCATGATCGTGCGCCGCCCCCAGTCGGTGAGCATTTCCAACACCACGCCCAGGTTGGCATCGGGCGCGCCGCCGCTGCTGCGCAGGCGGAACACGCCGGCGCCGCCCATGCCGTCGAGCGGCTTGACGATGACGTCGCCGTGCTCGAGCGCGAACCCGCGCAACGCGGCGATGTCCCGGCTCACCAGCGTGGCCGGAATCAGTTCGGGCCACTCGAGGATGGCCAGCTTTTCCGGGTGGTCGCGCAGCGCGCGCGGGCTGTTGAACACGCGCGCGCCTTCGCGCTCGGCTTGCTCGAGCAAATGCGTGGCGTAGAAATATTCGCTGTCGAACGGCGGATCCTTGCGCATCAGCACCGCATCGAAGTCGCGCAGCGCCATCTCGGTGTGCTCGATGTCGTCGAACCAGGGCCGCGCCGCGTCGAGCAGCGCGATATGCCGTGCATGCGCGCGCACCGCGGCCACGCCACCACCGCCGCCGCGCCACTGCAGCTGGCGCGGCTCGCAGGCCCAGATGGCCCAGCCGCGCGCTGCGGCCTCACGCATCATCGCCAGCGTGGTGTCTTTCTTCGGGTTGAACGCTTCCAGCGGGTCGGCGACAAACAGCAGGTTCATGATGAGCGGTCGATTTCGTTCGGCATCGGCTTTTGGACCCTTCGCATTGTGGCAGACCCGGTGCGATGCCGTCGGTGCTCCAGCGCCGACACTTGAGGCGCGTCGGGCGCTCTGCGATACTGCCTGCAGACCGTGGCGCGGCAAACCGAAGGAGGATGGCGCATGAGACGACGCGACATTGCAGGTGCGCTGCTGGCCGCGCTGAGCGCGCGCGTCGTGCCGGCGCAGGCCTTCGACCTCGGCGCGCTGCAAGGGCCGCTGGGGCAGGTGCTGGGCGGCGCCCAGCCCGGGGCCCCCGGCGCGGCGAGCGCCCCGGGCACACCCGACAGCGCCGCGCTGGCTGGGCTCAGCGACGCCGAAGTCGGCCGCGGGCTGAAAGCCGCGCTGAGCCGCGGCGCCGACATCGCGGTGCGCGAGCTGGGGCGCGAGAACGGCTTCTACGGCAACGCCAAATGGCGCATTCCGCTGCCGCCGGCGCTGGATCGGGCCGCCAGCCTGATGCGTGTGGCCGGGCTCGGCGCGCAGGCCGACGCGCTGGAGCTGGCGATCAATCGCGCCGCCGAAAGCGCCGTGCCGCAAGCCCGCACCCTGCTCGTCGATGCGGTGCGCACGATGAGCCTGGCCGACGCGAAGGGCATCCTGACCGGCGGCGACGAGGCCGCGACCGACTACTTCCGGCGCAAGACCGCTGCGCCGCTGACCCAGCGCTTCCTGCCGATCGTGGCACGCGCCACCGACCGCGTCGGACTGGCCCGCAGCTACGACCGCTTCGCCGGCCAGGCCGCGCAATTCGGCCTGCTGCAACAGGATCAGTCCAGCATCGAGCAGTACGTCACCGCGCAGGCGCTGGCCCGCCTCTACCAGGCCATCGGCGAGCAGGAGCGCGCGATCCGCGCCGACCCGCTGGGCACCGGCAGCAAGCTGCTGGGCAAGGTGTTCGGCGCCGCGCTGGGGCGCTGAGGCCCCCTGCCCGGCCGCCGTCCGCTCGACGTCACAGGCGTCACAGCTGCAAGCTCGCCAGCTGCGTCACGATGGCGTCGGGCTCCAGGCGCCGGGTGTAGTCGGCGTTGACGCTCGGAGACGCGATTGCCGGCGTCGCTGAGGATGTCGATCGCGAGGCCGCTGCGCTCGGCGCTGGCCAGGGCCATGTCGGGCTGCTCGGGCGTCAATCCGACCAGCTGCGCGCCGTGCGCCTCGATGGCAGGCAAGGCGTCGTGCAAGGCCTTCATTTCCATATTGCAGTACGGGCACCAGCCGCCGCGATAGACGTTGAGCACGACCGGAGCGCGCTGCAGCAGCTCCGACAGCCGGCGCCTCTGCCCGTGCTGGTTCGGCAACTCGAAGTCCGGCACGGTGTCGCCGGTCTTCAGCGCGCGCTGCTCGATGCCCGAGTCCTTCAGTTCCTGCGTGCTGCGGTTCATCACCGCGAGGATGTCCGCCGGGACGCTACGGCGCGTTCCAGTCGAAGGAAGTGCTGTTCCTGCAGGCCCTGGAGCTCTACACGCAGCAGAGCGTGGCGCGCCTGGACGCGCAACTGGGCGGCGCGGGCTCAGGGCGCTCGACTGAGGCCGCCGTGCTCCGAGCTGAAGGCAGCACCTCAACTCAACATGCCCTTGAGATCCTTCAACATCAGGAAAAGATGGTACGGATCAGTTGGGCTGGGCTCGAGTTCCCACGATTCGTACCAGCGCCGCGCCGCATCGTCCTTGGCGTGCACCAGCAGGCAGCGTATACCGGCGATGTCGGCGGCCTGTGCCGTGCGCAGCAGCGCGTCCTTGAGCAAGGCTTGGCCTAGACCTTTACGCTGATGGTCCTTGTCCACCGCGAGCCGGGCCAGGATCATGACCGGCACCGGGTGACGCGCCAGCCCCTTCATCACTCGCGACGGCGCGGCGTCCGGATTGACGCTGCCAACCGCCAAGCTGTAGAAGCCCACCACCATGTCACCCTGGCAGCAGACATACGTCTGCGCGCTGTTGGCCTTCTGATTCACCAGCGCGTAGCGCTGCAGGAATTGATTCAGCGGGGCCTGGCCGCAGTCGAACGCGTCGACCTGATCCGTTGCAGCGAGCTTGCGAACGGGCGCATACGTAGGACTCAACCGAATACCCCGGGCTCATTCAGCAATTTCTTCAGGCGCGGCTTGCTTTGCACCGGGCGCTCCAGCGCCTCCTGGAAGGCTTGCCACCGTGTGTCGTCCAGGATGAACTGACGACGATCGGCCAGCGTCTGCGCGGCCGCCGTCACGCCCGCGTCGAGCAGGAACTCACTGACGTTCTTGTGGCAGGCGTGCGCGGCTTCCTGCAGCAATTGCTTGACTGGGGAACTGGCGCGAACGTCAATGCGTTCGGTCTTGGGACGATTCAGGGTACTCACGGTGCCCCTCCGGGCTGATCCTGGATGTCCTCATTGTAGTCGTCCGGACATTGTCATGACGACGTTGCTTCTTATCACGACGGTCGCACGGAGCGTCCTGCGAACCCATCTGGCGTGAGGATGGCGACCCGCGCGGTTCCGCAGGATCATTTGGCCGTTTTCGTGGACATCCGCCAGACCAGGAGCACAACCAGAGACGATGTGCGTTCGACATGGGCGACTGATAGCCATTGGCCATCCGAATTCACGGACAGGATGGCAACAGCCGTAGGCAATGCACTTGCCTTGTCTAGACAAGGCGATTGCATTACCATGCAGAACATCCACCTCTTTGACCGGAGAGCGCCATGGCTGCCACCCTCGAAGTCGAATCCACGCTGACTGACCGCTACCAGACCACGGTGCCGGAAACCGTGCGCCGCGCCCTCCAACTGGGCAAGCGCGACAAGATCCACTACACCATTCGCCCTGGCGGCGAGGTCGTGCTGACGCGCGCCGAGTGCACTGTGGAAGACGACCCGGTGCTTGGCCAGTTCCTCGGTTTCCTCGCCCGCGACATCGCCAGCCATCCAGAGCGCCTGCAGGCCATTGATGCCAGTTTCGTGCAGCGCCTCCAGTCCCTGGCCGGTGGCATCGAAGTCGATCTCGACGCCCCCCTGTCGGCGCAAGATGAATGAGCAACAGCAAACCCGCGCCCTTGCTCGTCCATGGGTGGACGGTTTTCGCCCACCCGCTGTTTTTCGCGCAACTTGAAGCCTTGGCGCAGCAGGTCGAGGCATTCAAGCAGAAGGACCCTGTCGGGTACTTGAAGAAGAACGCCACAAAGCGACTGGCGGCGATCACCAAATTGGCATTCGACGTCATCCCGCAAGACCCGACACGACCGGAATACCGGCAAGGCAACACCCTCGACGACGACCACAAGCACTGGTTCAGGGCCAAGTTCTTTCAGCAGTACCGGCTGTTCTTCCGCTACCACGCGCCCAGCCAGGTAATCGTGTTCGCGTGGGTCAACGACGTGGACACCAAGCGCGCTTACGAGAGCAATGACGACGCCTACCGGGTATTTCGCAAGATGCTGGAAAGCGGTCATCCGCCAGACGACTGGAACCAGTTGCTGGCCGAGGCCCGCGCCGAAGGACAACGCCTCCAACGTTTCGCCGCTGGCATCACGCCGTAAGGCTTGGCTTCGGCTAGTTGTTCGATCTGCCGGTTGATTCGCCGGCGCGGTGGGATGAGCAGCGAGCCCGCGTCGGGCTTTGACCCGTTTCACCGCACCACCGATGACCAGGGTCCACCAGCGGGCCAGTGTTGCGGGTAGTCGGCTTCAGCGTTCGCTGCCGCGATGACTGGAGGCAGGAAGTCTCGAAGCGATGCCACGACGTCCTCCAGGCGCAGCGCTTCGAGTCTGTTCTTTCCTAGAAACGCCTCCCACTGCGTATGCTTTTGCGCATCTTGCGCAAAACCATCCGTCAGGCCAAAGGGGATGTCCTGGGGCAACATCGTCTTGCGTCGATCGAAGGTTGCCCGAATCGCCCGTCGCAGGGTATCGCTATCAAATTCGGTGTACCGCGACAATATCCAAAGGTCGAAGTAATCCTTCATTCGGCTGTTGGCGATGCCCAGCGAGGCCAACGCCTCCAGCTTTTCTGCCACCACGGTATAGCGCGGATAGACGCGCAGCTTCGGCGCCGCGAACTCCGACAGCATCACGGGGTACTGGACATCTTCCGGCCCTGGTGTGACGGCATCGCCGAAACCGATGTCGACCTGAATCGGACAGCGTGCTCCATCGATCAGTCCGAGCAAGGTGATGCGCACGCCCGCGTAGTTGGCCTCCTTTCGAATCTCCGCCGCTTGAACGGTGTCCGGTCGAAACGTAACACCGTCGTCAATCTCCATCGCGCAAACGTCCTTGAAGACGACCTCCAGGTGCGACAACTCGGCCGAACCAAAACCCAGAAAGTCCACATCCCGCGTCGGCCGGTGCGGGATGTCGAACCACAAGTCGAACAGCAGCGCACCTTTCAGCAGGAACTGGTCGGCATGGGGAGAGACGCTGAGCCGGTACAGCACCCGCTCAATAGCGTAGCGGGTCAAGACCAGATTGAAGTCTTGTCGGGTCTCGCGGGCGCGGGTGAGCAGGCGAGCCCGCACCGAGGCAGCCGTGTTGCGCTGGTTCATGACAGGCTTTCCATGTAGGGGCGCATCACATTGGCCACGCGGCACAGCGATGCATAGCGCCAGAGTTCGTCCATGCTCACGCGCTTGGCTCGGCAGGCTTCCTGCAGGGCTTCCATCGCGACATCGAGGCCGATCTTGTTGCGGAACTTGAAGCAGTCGGCCACTGTTCGGGCGACGTTGGTCACGCGCACGGTCACGCCATCGATCTGGTGCTCTTCAATCCCATCGGTCAGCCCAGTGCCGGAGAAGCGCACGATGCGCAGCGGCGGATAGTCCATTTTCGGCGCACGCGCCTTGTTGGGAATGGCGAGCCAGACCTCGAATGGCGACTGCGTGGTGAGGTCGTGCACCCGCAGTGCTGACAGCAGGCAGACGATGGCTTGCGGGTGTTTGCGGGCTACCTCGGCCAGCGTGCCATGCTCGGATACGCTGCGATCGGGACGGGCATACAGACCGCGACCCACACGGACGAGCTGGCCCTGCCGAACCAGCCGCGTGAGGGCGACACTGGGCAGACCCAGCGCGTCGAGATCTCGCGGGCGAATGAGGCCGCGCTGGGCGGCGAGATCGAGAATGGTCTGGTGCGAAGTTTCCATGCCACCATGATGTTGCATTACGTCGGTAGTTGTCAATATCTACCGACAAAACGCAACTGTGCCGGTTTCCTTGGCTCCCCAATGCCGCAATCCAACCGCTTGATTCGTCCGCGCGTAACTCTTTGATCTGTATGGCGCTGTCTTGTGACCTTTGTGGACTTCGGGCCAGTTCCAGGGAGCGAGGTCGGAGCGAGGAATGGCCAGGAGAGAGTGGAATATGGCCCGGAACGGGCTGGAAGGCTGACCGGTGCAGTCCTCAGGCTTCCGCAGGAATCCCCGACAACACGCGGGAACCGGCGCGATCAGGATTGAGTAGGGTGGGGGATTACTCCCCCAGCCCTCTCACACCACCGGACGTGCGGTTCCGCATCCGGCGGTTCAAGCAGAACACTGGAGCCGCTGGTGGATGTCCACCAGCGAGACCAGCCCCATGCTGGCAAAGTGCTTCGGCGGCAGTGCGTGGCGCATGTGCAGCGCCCCGGCATTCCACCACGGCCCGCGCCCGTTGACGCTCGATTTCCACGCCCGGTGGGCGTCGAGGCCGAGTGCGCGCAGGCGCGATTCGCGGGTCCGGGGCCGTTTCCACTGTCGCCAGGCGATGACGCGCAGCCGACGACGGATCCACGCGTCCAGTTCCTCAAGGGGCGTCCGACTCTGCGTATGCTGGAAGTAATTCATCCAGCCGCGCAAGAGCGGCCGCAGCGCCTCGATGGTCCGCTCCAGCGAGCGCCCCCGCCCCCGCAGGCACAGGGCCGTGACCCGTTGCCGCAGGCGCTTGAGGCTCTCTGGGGCGATGCGCAACCGGGCTTCCTTGTGCGCGGTCACGCTGTAGCCCAGGAACTTGCGTTGCCAGGGCCGCG
>JAKAHP010000218.1 GCA_021825505.1 Pseudomonadota bacterium | reverse complement strand
CGACGACGCGGGCTGGGTGCCGCGGCTGGCCGATCTCGCCGAGCGCCACATGCAGGGCTGGCCCCAGGTTGCGCCGCCGAGCGCGGCGCTCGACGCCAGCCGCGCACGCGCGCTGGCCGCCGGCGCCGCCGACTGAAGCGCCGCGCGCATGACCCCGGAATCGAGCGTCCCGCGCGCACTTGCCTAGAATCGCAGTTCTTTCCCCCTCACCCGCCGCGCTGCCCCCGTCGCGCGGCGCCCCACCCGCGTGCTTGCTTCCCCCTCCCGCCAAGTCCCAGGCTGGCTGGCCGACGTCGTCGTGCTGGCGCTGGCTGCCGCCTGCCTGTTCGCCTGGCTGGGGCTGCCGCCGCTGCGCGACAACAACGAAGCGCTTTACGCCGACATCGGCTGGGCCATGGCGCACGGCGGCAGCTGGATCATTCCGCATCTCAACGGCGTGCCCTACATCGAGAAGCCGCCCTTGCTGTACTGGCTGATCGCGTTGAGCTACAAGGCCTTCGGCGTCGGCCTGTGGCAGTCGCGCCTGCCCGACGCCGCCGCCGCCTGGCTGAGCTGCGCACTGCTGATCGTCTGGGGCCGCAGCCTCGGCGCGGCGCTGGCCGGGCGCTTTGCCGCGCTGGTCTGCGGCAGCGCGCTGGGCTACGTGATGATCGCGCGCACCATGCTGTTCGATCCGCTGCTCGTGCTGTGGTGGCTGGCTGCGTTCGCGCTGGTGCAGCGCGCGGTGTGGCAGCGCCGGCGCCTCTGGCTGCGCGCAGCGACGCTGCCGCTGGCGCTGGCGGTACTGGCCAAGGGGCCCGAGGCCCTGCTGCTGCTGGGGCTGATCGCGCTGCTGCGCCTGCTGCTGGCGCCCGGCGACTGGCGCCGCGGCGAGCTGCTGCGCTTCTATCTCGATCCGGTCGCCATCGGCCTGCTGCTCGCCCTGCTGGCCCCGTGGCATATCGCGGCCACGCGCGAGCAGCCCGGTTTCGCCTGGTTCTACTTCATCAACGAAACCGTGATGCGTTTCCTCGGCCGGCGCATTCCCGACGACTTCCATACCGGCCCCTGGTGGTATTACGGGCCGAAGCTGCTGATCGGCTTCTTCCAGTGGACGCCGCTGCTGGCGCTGCTGGCGTGGCGCGCGCCGCGCCTGGGGGCAGGGCTGGCCGACGATGCGGCGCGCTGGGCGCGCGACGCCGCCGTGGTGCTGACGGTGTTCTTCTCGATCGCCTCGAACAAGGGCGCCTACTACCTGCTTCCGGTGGTGCCGCTGGTGGCGCTGTGGCTGGGTCTGCGCCTGCAGCGCGCCGCCGACGCCGGCGCGCTCGACGCGCTGGGGCGCCGGCTGTCACCCGGCGCGCTGGCCTTCGGCGTGGCCGCGTTTGCGCTGTGGGGGGCCAGCCTGGCCGGCCCGCTGCACGACCAGTTGCTGCGCAGCGGCCTGCCGCCGGCGCAGTTCGCGCTGCTGCCGTGGCTGATCGGGGCGCTGGCGCTGATCGCGTTGCTGGCGGCAACGCTGCTGATGCACGAGCGCGCGTTCGGCGGCCTGCTGCTGTACGCGCTGACCGGGCTGGCGATGGTCGGCTTCGCCAGTGAGCTCGACGTCGCGAAGACCGCCGACACCTCGCAGGCCCATGTCGCGGCCGCGCTGCGCCGGGTGCTTCCGGCCGACGCCGAGGTGTTCTCGTGGCAGACCTTCGAGGACCACGATGCCTCGCTGCTGATGTATGGCTGGCGCCCGCTGCGCGTGATCGACAGCACCAGCGCCGACCTGTGGTTCGGCTGTCGCGCGCTGGGCGCCGCGGGCCCGTGCGTGGCGCCGCAGGCGCTGCGCCAGGCGCAGCGCGACGGGCGCGCGGTCGCGGTCTGGGTCGCCCGCTCGCGACTGCCCGGCTTCCTTGCCAGCGGACTGCAGCACGGGCTGACGGCGCTGCCGTTCAAGGACAGTGTCGTGTTCGTGACGCCAGAGCGCCCGCTGCTGGCGGAAAATTCCGTGCCCCACCCTTGAAATCGGCGCCAGCGCCCATAGTTCGGCTGGGACATTGAAGGATTGCCTCTCCAACTCACCTCCATCGACGTTACCCATGAGCTCAGCGCAAGACCCGAATCTCCCTGAAACCCAAGCCGCCGAGGCGGCCGATGCCACCGCGCCGACGCCCGATGCCGCGGCCCAGCTCAAGGTCGCACAGGACGAGATCGCCGCGCTGAAGGACCAGTTCCTGCGCGCCAAGGCCGAGGCCGAGAACGCACGCCGCCGCGCCGACGAGGAAACCGCCAAGGCGCGCAAGTTCGCGGTCGAGGCGATGGCGCAGGAGCTGCTGCCGGTGAAGGACAGCCTGGAGGCCGCGCTGGCCGACGCCAGCGGCAGCATCGACGCGATCAAGAAAGGCGTGGACCTCACGCTGAGCCAGTTGCGCGGCGCGTTCGAGCGCAGCCGCATCCAGGAGATCGCCCCCGCGGTGGGCGATCGCTTCGACCCGGGTTGCCACCAGGCCATCGCCACGGTGCCGGCCGAGCAGCCGGCGAACACCGTCGTCGGCGTGCTGCAAAAGGGCTACAGCCTGGCCGAGCGCACGCTTCGGCCGGCCCTGGTCACGGTCGCCGCGGCCGCACAGAATTCGTCGGCAGGCTCTTGAAACGCCCTCCCAGAACAGCATCTGAAAAACAGACAAACCCGGAGTTCATCATGGCAAAAATCATCGGTATCGACCTCGGCACGACCAATTCCTGCGTTGCGGTGCTCGAAGGCACGGCCGTCAAGGTGATCGAGAACAGCGAAGGCGCGCGCACCACGCCGTCGATCATCGCCTACATGGAAGATGGCGAAGTGCTGGCCGGCGCGCCGGCCAAGCGTCAGGCGGTGACCAACCCGCGCAACACGCTGTACGCGGTGAAGCGCCTGATCGGCCGCAAGTTCGAAGAAAAGGAAGTGCAGAAGGACATCGGCCTGATGCCCTACGGCATCGTCAAGGCCGACAACGGCGACGCCTGGGTCGAGGTGCGCGGCAAGAAGCTGGCGCCCCCGCAGATCTCGGCCGAAGTGCTGCGAAAGATGAAGAAGACCGCCGAGGACTACCTGGGCGAGGCGGTGACCGAGGCCGTGATCACGGTGCCGGCCTACTTCAACGACAGCCAGCGCCAGGCGACCAAGGACGCCGGCCGCATCGCCGGGCTTGAAGTCAAGCGCATCATCAACGAACCGACCGCCGCGGCGCTGGCCTTCGGCCTGGACAAGGGCGGCAAGGGCGACCGCAAGATCGCCGTGTTCGACCTCGGTGGCGGCACCTTCGACATCTCGATCATCGAGATCGCGGACGTCGACGGTGAAAAGCAGTTCGAGGTGCTGTCGACCAACGGCGACACCTTCCTCGGTGGCGAGGACTTCGACCAGCGCATCATGGACTACATCGTCGCCGAGTTCCGCAAGGAATCGGGCGTCGACCTGTCCAAGGACGTGCTTGCGCTGCAGCGCCTGAAAGACGCCGCGGAAAAGGCCAAGATCGAGCTGTCGAGCAGCCAGCAGACCGAGATCAACCTGCCCTACATCACCGCCGACGCCAGCGGCCCGAAGCACCTGAGCATGAAGCTGACGCGTGCCAAGCTCGAGGCGCTGGTCGACGAACTGATCGAGCGCACGATCGAACCCTGCCGCATCGCGATCAAGGACGCGGGCGTGAAGATCGGCGACATCTCCGACGTGATCCTGGTCGGCGGCATGACGCGCATGCCCAAGGTGCAGGACAAGGTCAAGGAGTTCTTCGGCCGTGACCCGCGCAAGGACGTCAACCCGGACGAGGCGGTGGCGGTCGGCGCGGCGATCCAGGGCTCGGTGCTGTCGGGCGACCGCAAGGACGTGCTGCTGCTCGACGTCAGCCCGCTGACGCTGGGCATCGAGACGCTGGGCGGCGTGATGACGCCGATGATCAAGCGCAACACGACGATTCCGACCAAGCACACCCAGGTCTACTCGACCGCCGACGACAACCAGCCGGCGGTGACGATCAAGGTGTTCCAGGGCGAACGCGAAATGGCCTCGGGCAACAAGATGCTCGGCGAGTTCAACCTCGAGGGCATTCCGCCGGCGCCGCGCGGCATCCCGCAGATCGAAGTGACCTTCGACATCGACGCCAACGGCATCCTGCACGTCAGCGCGAAGGACAAGGGCACCGGCAAGGAAAACAAGATCACGATCAAGGCCAACTCGGGCCTGAGCGAGGACGAGGTGCAGCGCATGGTGCGCGACGCCGAGGCCAACGCCGCCGAGGACCACAAGAAGCGTGAGCTGGTCGACGCGCGCAACCAGGCCGAGGCGGCCGCGCACGGCGTGCGCAAGTCGCTCGGCGAGCACGGCGACAAGCTCGAGGCGTCCGAGAAGGAAGCGATCGAGCAGGCGCTGAGCGCGCTGGACGAGGCGATCAAGGGCGAGGACAAGGCCGCGATCGAGGCCAGGACCGAAGCGCTGATGAGCACCAGCCAGAAGCTGGGCGAGAAGATGTACGCCGAGCAGGCCGCCGCCGGCGCGGCGCCGCAGGCCGGCGAGTCCGCACCGGCCGGCGACGACACCGTGGTCGACGCCGAGTTCAAGGAAGTCAAGGACGGCAAGGCCTGAACCGCGCGGCCCCCGCGAGGGGGCCGACGCACCTTCGCACGGGGAGGGCCTGAGGCCCTCCCCTTTGGCGTTTTCACCCGACGACGAGCAGCATGGCCAAGCGCGATTTCTACGAAGTTCTGGGCGTCTCCCGCGATGCCGACGACGACACCCTGAAGAAGGCCTACCGCAAGCTGGCCATGAAGTACCACCCGGACCGCACCCAGGGTGACAAGGACGGCGAGGAGAAGTTCAAGGAGGCCAAGCTGGCCTACGAGACCTTGAGCGATGCCCAGAAACGTGCCGCCTACGACCGTTACGGCCATGCCGGGGTCGATCCGTCGGCCGCCGGTGCCGGTTTCGGCGGCTTCGGCGGGGGCGGGGCCGGCTTCGGCGACTTCGGCAGCATCTTCGAGGAAATCTTCGGCGGTGCCGGCGGCCGGCGCGGCGGCGGCGGCGCGCAGCAGGTCTACCGCGGCGCCGACCTCAGCTACGCGCTGAGCCTGACGCTGGAGGAGGCTGCGCTGGGCACGACCAAGTCGCTGCGCATTCCGTCATGGGACGCCTGCGACACCTGCCACGGCACGGGGGCCAAGCCCGGCACGAAACCCAAGACCTGCCCGAGCTGCCAGGGCAGCGGCGCCACCACCCAGCGCATGGGCCCATTCGCCATGCAGCAGACCTGCGGCACCTGCGGCGGCAGCGGTCGCATCATTCCCGAACCGTGCCCGGCCTGCCGCGGCCA
>JAKAHP010000217.1 GCA_021825505.1 Pseudomonadota bacterium | reverse complement strand
CGCCGATCGGCGCTGCGCCGCCAGCGGCGCGCAATGCGCGTTCCGTTTCAACTCCTACATCGTGCTGGCCGTCGCCGACCGCTTCGGCGGCGCACCGGCGGTGTCGCTGGTCGCGGTGCTGATCGCGTTCGGCGTGCCGCTGTGCAACGCCGCCGCGGTGTGGCCGCTGGCGCGCCACGCCGAGCGCGGCGTGCTCGGCGAGCTGGCGCGCAACCCGCTGCTGCTGGCCACCGCCGCCGGGCTGCTGGCGCACGCCCTGGGCACGCCTCCGCCGCGGCTGCTGTGGCCGGTGCTCGACCGCCTCGGCGGCGCGTCGATCGCGCTGGGCCTGCTCACCGTCGGCGCCGGGCTGCAGCTGCGCGGCCTGCATCGCCAGTGGCCGCTGAGCGCCTGGTTGCTCGCGGTGCGTCACTTCGGCGTGCCGCTGAGCGCATGGGCGCTGGCGCGCGCTCTGCATCTGGACCCGCTGCACACGACCGTGGTGGTGATGTTCACCGCGGTGCCGACCGCATCGAGCGCCTACGTGCTGGCCGCACGCATGGGCGGCGACGCGCCCTACGTCGCCGGACTGGTGTCGCTGTCGACGCTGCTGGGCGCGGTGTCGCTGCCGCTGTTCCTGATGCTGGCGGCCTGAACGTCGCCGCCCGGCGGCTGGCGCAGCGCCCAGTCGATGTGCTCGGCGACCAGCGGCTCGGCGCCGCTGAGCGCCCCCAGGGCCGGGCTGCGCCCAGCCCGCCCCCCGAGGGGGTCAAGCAATCTTGGGGCGGCCCGGCGATTGCTTGAGAGCGCGCCGCGCAGCGCCGCGTCGATCGCCGGCTGCGCCGCATGCGCCGCGTCCAGGCGGCGCCGCGCATTGCCCAGCGCGACCGCGAGATTGCGCCGCCAGCGCGTCCAGCCGATGCGCCGGATCGGGCTGCCTTCGGTACGCTGCGCGAACTGCGTCTCGTCCCACGCCCACAGCTGCAGCAGCTCTGCGTCGGCCAGGCCCGCGCGCGGCGCGAAGTCGGCCAGCGGGCTGCGGCGCGCGTAGCGGTTCCACGGACACACCAGCTGGCAGTCGTCGCAGCCGTACACGCGATTGCCCAGCAGCGGGCGCAGCGCCGGATCGATCGCCCCGTCGTGCTCGATCGTCAGGTAGGAGATGCAGCGGCGCGCGTCGAGCCGATACGGCGCGACGATGGCCCGCGTCGGGCACACGTCGAGACAGCGCATGCACGAGCCGCAGTGCGCGTCCTGCGCGGCGTCGATCGGCAGCTCCAGGTCGACGAAGATCTCGCCGAGGAAAAACATCGAACCGGCGTCGCGGCGCAGCAGCAGCGTGTGCTTGCCGCGCCAGCCCAGGCCGCCGCGCGCGGCCAGCTCCACTTCGAGCACCGGCGCCGAGTCGGTGAACACGCGCAGCACGCGCGGCTGGGCGTGCTGCTGCAGCCAGTCGGCCAGGCGCTGCAGGCGCTGGCGCAGCACCTTGTGATAGTCGCGACCTCGCGCATACAGCGAGATCGCGGCCTGCGTCGCGTCGCCCAGCCGCGTCCATTCGCGCGCGCGCCAGTCCGCATCGACGTCGCCATCGGAGTCGACATCGGCGTCGGCCAGGTAGTCCATGCGCGCGCTGATCACGCGCAAGGTGCCGGGCAGCAACTCGGCCGGGCGCGCGCGCTTGAGCCCGTGGCGCGCCATATAGCCCATGCCGCCGTGATAACCGGCGTCGAGCCAGGCCAGCAGCCCGGCTTCCGCCGCGTCGAGGCGCACGTCGCTGACGGTGATTTGCGAGAATCCGAGATCGGCCGCCGCCGCGCGCAGCCCGCGCAGCAACTCGGCGCCTTGCTGCATCGCGTCCATCGCCGCATCGTACCCTCCCGCACCATGTCCACGCTGATCCGCCACTGTCCCGACGAAGCCGCCACCACCGCGTTGGGCCAGGCGCTGGCCGCGGCGCTGCGCGCGCGCGGACTGCCCGGCGTGCTGCTGACGCTGCGCGGCGATCTCGGCGCCGGCAAGACCACGCTGGCGCGCGCGATCCTGCGCGGTCTGGGAGTGCACGGACGCATCAAAAGCCCCACCTACGCGCTGGTCGAGGGCTACGCCGTGCCGAATTCGTCGCTAGAATTCAACGAAAATCTAGAAAAGAAGGTCTATCATGTTGATCTGTACCGATTTTCGTCCGAAGATGATTGGCACGACGCGGGTTTGCGCGAATTGCTCGACGGTCGCAGCCCGTGCCTGGTCGAATGGCCCGAGCGCGCGCCGGGGCTGCTGCCCCACGCCGATCTGGACATTCGCGTCGATGCTGACGGCGAAGGTCGGCGCATCGCGTTGCACAGCGGCAGCCCGGAAGGTGCCGCGCTGATTGAACTTCTGGCGTCGAACGACGCCTGAACGCGTCGCGGCCCGTCGCCGGCGACGCCCAAGCCGGGAGGAGCGCCATGACCGCACGCCGCCAATTCCTGATTCGATCCTCGAGCCTGCTGTGGCTGCTCGCGGCGCCCGACATCGCGCGCGGCGCGACCATCGTCGCGGTGCGCGTGTGGCCGGCCAGCGATTACACCCGCGTGACCCTCGAGTCCGACGGCGCGCTCAGCGCGACGCATTTCCTGGTGACCGGCCCCGATCGCCTGGTGGTCGACGTGAAGGGGCTCGAGCTCAGCGACCGGCTGCGCCAGCTGGTGGCGAAAATCCGCCCCGACGACCCCTACATCGCCGACGCGCGCGTGGCGCAGTTCGCCCCCGACGTGGTGCGCATCGTGTTCGACCTGAAACGCGCCGTGGCGCCGCAGGTGTTCACGCTGCCGCCGGTGGCCGCCTACCGCAACCGCATGGTGTTCGACCTGTATCCGACGCAAGCAGCGCCGGCGCCGCGCGTGGCCGCGGCCAGCGCGCCGAGCGACCGCCTCGGCGACTGGCTGCGCGCGCACCGCTCCGAGCTCGACGCCGACCCCACGGTGGCCAGCGCAACGCCGCCGCGCCGCGACCGTCGCCCCGAGCACAGCGTGCTGCTGGCGCTCGACCCCGGCCACGGCGGCGAGGATCCGGGCGCCACCGGGCCCGGCGGCACGCACGAGAAGGACGTCGTGCTGCTGATCGCGCGGCATGTGCGCGAGCTCGCGCTGCGCACACCGAACATGCGGGTGATGATGACGCGCGACAGCGACTTCTTCGTGCCGTTATGGAACCGGGTGCAGAAAGCGCAGCATGCCAACGCCGACCTGTTCACCTCGATCCACGCCGACGGCTGGTACACGCCGCAGGCGCGCGGCGCCTCGGTGTACTGCCTGTCCGAGCACGGCGCGTCGAGCGTCGAGGCGCGCATGATGGCGCAGCGCGAAAACGCGGCCGACGCGGTCGGCGGCATCGACATCCACACCCAGGACTACCAGGTCGCGAAAGTCATGCTCGACATGTCGACCGCGGCGCAGATCAATGCCAGCCTGAAGATGGCGTCGCGCACCCTGCAGCAGCTCGGCGACTTCGCGCATCTGCACTCGAACCAGGTGCAGCAGGCGGGTTTCGTCGTGCTCAAATCGCCCAGCGTGCCGTCGATGCTGGTCGAGACCGCGTTCATCAGCAATCCGGAGGAAGAGGCGCGGCTGCAGACCCCGGCCTACCGCCACAAAGTCGCGCACGCGATCTTCGACGGCATCCGCGAATA
Source organism: Pseudomonadota bacterium (assembly GCA_021825505.1). Lineage (GTDB taxonomy): Bacteria > Pseudomonadota > Gammaproteobacteria > Burkholderiales > Burkholderiaceae_C > Thiomonas_A. The sequence continues at coordinate 1,706 of JAKAHP010000217.1, read as the reverse complement.
CCTGGCGACACGCCCGCCGCTGGCGCGGCGACGCACGCTGGTCTGAAGCGCGCCCAAGCAGGCGCAGGGCCGCCCCAAGCCTGCTTGAGCCCCCTCGGGGGGAGGGTCGGGCGCAGCCCGCCCCTGGGGGCATTTATCCCTCAGCGCCGCGCCTTCCACCAGCCGATCGCCACCGGCAGCAGCGACAGCGCGACGATGCCCATGGTCATCGCGCCCAGGTTCTGGCGCACCGCCGGGATGTTGCCAAAGGCGTAGCCGACGCCGCCGATCGCGCCGACCCACAGCGTCGCGCCGAGCACGTTGTAGGCGACGAAGCTGCGCGGGGTCATCGCCGCGACGCCGGCGACGAAGGGCGCGAAGGTGCGCACCAGCGGAATGAAGCGCGCGGTGACGATGGTCACCCCGCCCCAGCGTTCGTAGAACGCGTGGGCGCGGTCGAAGGCGTCACGGTTGAACCAGCGACTGTGGCGCCAGCCGAACACGCGGTGGCCGACGGCGCCGCCGATCAGGAAATTGACGAAGTCGCCGGCGATCGCGCCGGCCCACAGCGCGCCCAGTGCGAGCGGCGCATCGAGCCGCCCGGCGGCGGCGAAGGCCCCGACCACGAACAGCATCGAGTCGCCGGGCAGGAACGGGGTGACGACAAAGCCCGTCTCGGCGAACACGATCGCGAACAGGACAGCGTAGACCCACGCGCCGTAGCTGCCGATGAAGGATTCCAGCTGCACGTCGAAGTGCAGCAGCAGGTTGATCAGATCGTGCAGGGACATCGTCGTCGGTGCGCTCGGCTGCGGGCAGCCGGCCAGTATACTGGGGCGATGCCGCAGCCCACGCCGGCGCCGATCCGCGCGCTGCCCGACACCCTCGTTTCCCAGATCGCCGCCGGCGAAGTCGTCGAGCGCCCGGCGTCGGCCTTGCGCGAACTGCTCGACAACGCCATCGACTCCGGCGCGCGCCGCATCAGCGTGCGCCTCGAGCACGGCGGGCTCGAGCTGATCCGCGTCGAGGACGACGGCTACGGCATCGCCGCCGACGAGCTGGCGCTGGCGCTGACGCGCCACGCCACCAGCAAGATCGCCTCGCTCGCCGACCTCGAGCGCGCGCTCAGCCTGGGCTTTCGCGGCGAGGCGCTGGCCTCGATCGCCGCGGTCGCCGAAATCGAGATCGTGAGCCGCCGCGACGGCGCCGCCGGCGCGTCGATCCGCGCCGAAGTCGGCCGCGTCGACGCGGTGCGCCCGGCCGCGACCGGCGTCGGCACCACGGTGACCGTGCGCCGGCTGTTCCACGAGATTCCGGCGCGCCGCCAGTTCCTGAAGTCGGCCACGACCGAAGGCGGCTGGTGCGTCGAGATGGTGCGGCGCGCCGCGCTGGCCCACCCCGACATCGCCTTCCAGCTGTGGCAGGACGGACGCCAGACGCTGCAGCTGCAGGCCGCCGACGCGCTGCGCCGCATCGCCGACGTGCTCGGCCGCGGCTTCGCCGCCGACGCGCTGCCGCTGCAGGCCGAGATCGGGCCGCTGCGCCTGCACGGGCTGGTCACCCGCCCATCGGCGGCACGCGCACGCGCCGAACATCAACTGCTGTTCGTCAACCGCCGCTGGGTGCGCGACCGCGTGCTCGCGCATGCGCTGCGCGCGGCCTACGAGGACGTGCTGCACGGCGCCTTGCAGCCGCAGTACGCGCTGCTGCTCGAACTCCCCGCCGAG
>JAKAHP010000216.1 GCA_021825505.1 Pseudomonadota bacterium | reverse complement strand
TCCACCAGCGGCTCCAGCGTTCTGCTTGAACCGCCGGATGCGGACCCGCACGTCCGGTGGTGTGAGAGGGCTGAGGGGGCGACCCCTCACCCTACTCGATCGCCCTACTTTTTGATGGCCGCAACCATGCCCGGCTCACCGCCGCAACGCCTCGGCGCTGACGGCCGCGCCCCTAGACTGAGCCCCTGCTCAGCGTTGCGGACAAGGGTATGCGGCAGTCGACACGGCGCGCCTGCGCCATACAGGGTATTGCGCTGCTGGCGCTGAGTGGCTGCGGCGGCGGCTCCAGTCCGCCAGCCCCGCCGGGAGCCGACCAACTGGTGTCGGTGCCGGCGACCGATGCGCTGCTCGCCCCGAGCGGGCCCTTGTCGCCGGCGCAGGTGTATGCGCTCGACCCAGGCGACGTGGCGCGGGCCTTCGACGCCAGTCCTGATCCAGCAGCGCACGAGGAACTGTCGGCGCTGGAGACGACGCACGACCCCATACCGCAGCTCGATGCCGCCGCGACGTCGGCCGGTGGCTACACGTACCTGTATTGCTACGGCGTCGCCTGGTTCGAGCATGCTGGCCAGCGGCTGCCGTTGAGCGGGGGCCCCGGCGACCCGTTCTATCTGCAGGGATGGGCCAGGCAGAGCGCAGCCGACGGGACCCGCAGCTACGTCAAGCTGCCGGTGGTCGTGCCCTCGGCGAGCGCGACCACGCCGGTCAATCGCCATCTGGTCTATTACACGACGCAGGACACGCCGGCGCAGTTGGCGGCGACCTGCGCCGCGTCCTTGCAGCAGGACGCGCAACGGCTGCAGGCGCGCAGATATCCGGGCATCGACGGCAGCGTCGCGGTGTCCGATGTGGCCGCGCGCGGGCGCAACAACAGCCTGTCCGACGACCACCCGCTGCTGCCGCTGAACGGGACGGTGGGCGACGGCCGCATCCATACCCTGGTCTCGCTGGGCGACAGCCTGTCGGACACCGACGCCACCAGCAATATGCTGTTCCACATCCTGCCCAATCGCGCGACCTGGTTCGCCGGCCATTTCACCAACGGCTGGGTCTGGAGCGAGTACGCCGCGCAGGACCTGGGCGTGCTCGCGTACAACGAGGCATGGGGCGCGGCAGGTGCTTCGCCGCAATCGATCCTGCGCGTATTTCCCGGGGCCAACTGGATCGCGAAACAAGGCTTGGGGTTCTACTTTCCATCCGTGGCGCAGCAGGCCGGCCTCTACGACAAGCGCGTCGCGCAGTTGTTCCCGCGCGCCCCTGACGAGACGCTGTACAGCCTGCTGATCGGCGGCAACGATTTCGTCAACTACGACGAACCGGTGTCGACCGTGCTGCAGGGGGTCGAAGATGCCTTGGTGAGCTTGATCTCGGTCGAAGGCGCGCGCAACATCGTCGTGCTGAACCTGCCCGATATCACCGCAGCGCCGGTATTTCTCGGCGCCAAGGCATCCAGCCGGAGCACGGTGCAGGCCCGCCTCGACGCCTACGATGCGCAACTGCCGGACTTGCTGGACACCGTGCGCAAGACCTATCCGCAAGTCGACCTGACCTTGTTCGACACGCGCGCCGTGTTCGACTCGATCCTGGAGGATCCGAAGTCCTGGGGCTTTGTCAACAGCGCGCAGTCATGCCTCATCGACCCCAGTCAGAGCTACTCGTCGAGCGCGAACATGCGCGCGGGCTGCACCGGATACAACTACGTGTTCTGGGACAGCCTGCACCCGACGACCGCGGTGCACGCGATCATCGGCAGCCGCTTCGCCGCCTTCGTGCGCGCGCACTACACGTTCTGAAACCGGACGCGGTCCGGCGGTCTGCTGCGCGCCGACGGGCCTGCTAAAGTCACGTCCATGTCTGCCATGATTGAAGATTCAGCGCTTGACGGCTTGCGCACGCCGCCCCATTCGGCGCAGGCCGAGCAGTCCGTGCTCGGCGGCCTGCTGCTCGACAACGAAGTGTTCGACCGCGTCGCGGACGTGCTGCAGGCAAGCTATTTCTACCGCCACGAGCATCGCCTGATCTTCGAAGCGATCAGCACGCTGATCCAGGCTTCCAAGCCGGCCGACGTCGTCACCGTGTTCGAGGCGCTGCAGCTGCACGGTCAGGCCGAAAGCTGCGGCGGGCTGCAGTATCTCAACGCCCTGGCGCAGAGCGTGCCGTCGGCGGCCAATGTGCGGCGCTACGCCGAGATCGTGCGCGAGCGCGCGGTACTGCGCAACCTGGTGACGATCAGCGACGATATCGCGCAAAGCGCGCTGAACCCGCAGGGGCGCGCGGTGCAGCAGATCCTCGACGAAGCCGAGTCGAGGATTTTCGCGATTTCCGAGGACAGCTCGCGCGGCCGCGCCGGTTTCCAGCCGATGAAGCAGTTGCTCGGCGAACTGCTCGACCGCGTGCAGGAGCTGTCCGAGCACGGCGGCTCCGAGATTACCGGCGTGGCCACCGGCTTCGCCGATCTCGATCGCATGACCGCGGGCATGCAGCCCGGCGACCTGATCATCGTCGCGGGCCGGCCGTCGATGGGCAAGACCTCGTTCGCGATCAACATCGCCGAGCACGTCGCGGTCAACGAGCAATTGCCGGTCGCGGTGTTCTCGATGGAAATGGGCGCCTCGCAGCTGGTGCTGCGCATCGTCGGCTCGCTGGGCCGGATCGACCAGGGCCACCTGCGCACCGGGCAGTTGACCGAGGAGGAGTGGACGCGGCTGCCGGAGACCATCGAGCGCATGGACGACGTGCAGATCCACATCGACGAGACGCCGGCGCTGAACCCTCTCGAAGTGCGCGCGCGCTCGCGCCGGCTGGCGCGGCAGTGCGGCAAGCTCGGCCTGATCGTGCTCGATTACCTGCAGCTGATGAGCTCGGCGCGCGACGGCGAGAACCGCGCCACCGAGATTTCCGAGATCTCTCGTTCGCTGAAAGCGCTGGCCAAGGAACTGCAATGTCCGGTGATCGCGCTGTCGCAGTTGAACCGCGACCTCGAAAAGCGCACCGACCGGCGCCCGGTGATGAGCGATCTGCGCGAGTCGGGCGCGATCGAGCAGGACGCCGACGTGATCCTGTTCATCTACCGCGACGAGGTCTACAACAAGGACACGAAGGACGCCGGCATCGCCGAGATCATCATCGCCAAACAGCGTAATGGTCCGATCGGCACCGTCAATGTCGCCTTCCTGCGCCAACTGACGCGATTCGAGAACCTGGCACGGGATTTCTAGGACAACGAAGATGGATCTGCAGCAACTCTGCCAATGGCGCTACGCGACCAAGAAGATGGACCCGGCGCGCCCGGTTCCGGCCGACAAGGTCGAACGCATTCTCGAAATCGCACGACTGGCACCGACCTCGAGCGGCTTGCAGCCCTACGAGATCGTGCTCGTCACCGACGCCGCGCTGCGTGAGCGCATCCGCGCCGCCGCCAACGGCCAGGCCCAGATCACCGACGGCTCGCACCTGTTGGTGTTCGCCGCCTGGGACGACTACACGCCCGAGCGCATCAACCGCGTGTTCGACCAGACCAACGCCGATCGCGGCGCCACGCTGCCGGGCTGGGAGGACTACCGCCAGCGCCTGCTCTCCGCCTACCCGCAGCGCGGCGCCGCGCACAACTTCGAGCACGCCGCGCGCCAGGCCTACATCGGCCTCGGCTTCGCGCTGCTCGCGGCCGCCAACGAAGGCGTCGACAGCACGCCGATGGAAGGCTTCGATCCGGCCGCGGTCGACGCCATCCTGGGGCTGCGCGCGCGCGGCCTGCGCAGCGTGCTGCTGATGCCGCTGGGCTACCGCGATGCGGCCAACGACTGGCTGGTCAAGCTGAACAAGTCGCGCCGGCCGATGGCCGAGTTCGTGAGCTCGGCCGCGGCGCCGGACGCCTGAGCGGGCCCCGGGGCGGGCTGGGCGCAGCCCGGCCCTGGGGGCACTCAGAGCACTTCGGTGGCGTAGTCGGCCAGCCGGCTGCGCTCGCCGCGCGCCAGCATCAGGTGACCGGCGTGGCTCCAGCCCTTGAAGCGGTCGACGACATAGGTCAGCCCCGAGCTGCCCTCGGTCAGGTAGGGGGTGTCGATCTGCGCCAGGTTGCCCATGCAGATGATCTTGGTGCCGGGGCCGGCTCGCGTCACCAGGGTCTTCATCTGCTTGGGCGTCAGGTTCTGCGCCTCGTCGACGATGACGAACTTGTTCAGGAAGGTTCGCCCGCGCATGAAGCTCATGCTCTTGATCTTCACTTTCGAGCGGATCAGCTCCTGCGTCGCGGCGCGTCCCCATTCGCCGGCCGTCGACGGGCCGCCGGACTGGTTCAGCACTTCGAGGTTGTCGTCGAGCGCTCCCATCCACGGTGACATCTTCTCCTCCTCGGTGCCGGGCAGGTAGCCGATGTCCTCGCCGACCGGTACCGTCACGCGGGTAATGATGATCTCGTTGTAGCGTCGTTCCTCCAGCACCTGGTGCAAGCCGGCGGCGAGCGCCAGCAGCGTCTTGCCGGTGCCGGCCTGCCCGGTCAGGGTGACGAAGTCGACTTCCGGGTCGAGCAGCAGGTTCAGCGCGAAGTTCTGTTCGCGGTTGCGCGCGCTGACGCCCCAGACGCTGTTCTTCGCGTGCGTGAAATCGCGCACCACCTGCAGCACCGCGGTCGAGGCGCGGATCTCGCGCACCCGTGCGTACAGCGGAGTCGCGCTGGGCGACTCCCAGTACACCGCCTGGTTGACCATCATCGACGCCACCAGCGGGCCCTGGATGCGGTAGTAGGCCTGGCCGCCCTGTTGCCAGCTTTCGATCGACTTGGCTTGCGCGTCCCAGAAATCGGCCGGCAGCGGCAGCAGGCCGGTGTACAGCAGGTCGGCGTCGTCGAGCGCCTTGTCGGTCGTGTAGTCCTCGGCGTGCAGCCCCAGCGCGCGCGCCTTCACGCGCATATTGATGTCCTTCGACACCAGCACCACCGGGCGCGCGGCGTGCAGCTGGGTCAGCGCCTGCAGCACGGCGAGGATCTGGTTGTCGGCCTTGCCCTGCGGCAGTGCCTCTGGCAGGCGCGCGTCGTGCGCGCGGGTCTGGAAGAAGAGGCGGCCGCCGGCTTCCCCGTGACCGCTGCGCGCCAGCTCGATGCCGTGGTCGATGCCGCCCTCGACGCCGTCCACCAGCGCGTCGAGCTCGCGGCTGGCCTGACGCGCGTTGCGCGCGACTTCCGACATGCCCTTCTTGTGGCCGTCGAGCTCCTCGAGCGTGACCATCGGCAGATAGACGTCGTGCTCCTCGAAGCGGAACAGCGAGGTCGGATCGTGCATCAGCACATTGGTGTCGAGCACGAACAGCTTGCGCGGCGCGTCGGGCTGACGCGCTGCCGTACGCAGGGCGCGGCGCGGTTGCCCCGCGG
>JAKAHP010000215.1 GCA_021825505.1 Pseudomonadota bacterium | reverse complement strand
CAGCGCCATGCCCAGCGCTGCCGAAATCGAGGTCGACGAATGCGCGGTGCCGAAAGTGTCGTAAGGCGATTCGTCGCGCCGCGGGAAGCCGGACAGGCCGCCGAACTGGCGCAGCGTGGCCATGCGCTCGCGGCGCCCGGTCAGGATCTTGTGCGCGTAGGTCTGGTGGCCGACGTCCCACACCAGCCGGTCGTGCGGCGTGTCGAACACATAGTGCAGCGCCAGCGTCAGCTCGACGGTGCCGAGGTTCGACGACAGGTGGCCGCCGGTGCGCGACACCGTCTCGACCAGGTATTGCCGCAGCTGTCGCGCCAGCTCCGGAAGCTGCGCACGGTCGAGCCGGCGCAGCTGGTGGGGGTCGTTGATCGTGTGCAGCAGGTCCATGTTCAGTGACTCCGGCTGACGATGCGCCGCGCCAGCTCGGCCAGCCGCGCGCTGCGCGCGCGCACCGCGGGCGGCAGCGTCTGCAGCGCTTGCAGCGCCTCGTCGCGCAGGCGCTGCGCCAGCGCCTGCGCGGCGCCTGCGCCGAGCAGGCTGACATAGGTCGATTTGCCCTGGCGCGCGTCCTTGCCGGCGGTCTTGCCCAGCGTGGCCGAATCGGCGTTAACGTCGAGCAGATCGTCGACCACCTGGAACGCCAGCCCGATCGCGTCGGCGTAGGCGCCCAGCGCCGGCGCGCAGTCGTCGCCGCGCTGTGGCGCGCACGCCAGCCCCATCAGCACGCTGGCCTTGAGCAGCGCGCCGGTCTTGCGACGATGCATCGCGCCGAGCGCGTCGAGGTCGAGCCGGCGCCCGGTGGCCTGCAGGTCGACGGCCTGGCCGCCGGCCATGCCTTCGGCCCCGGCCGCGCGCGCCAGCAGTGCGCACAGGCGCGCCTGCACCGCCGCGGGCACCGCGGCGTCGGCGGTCAGCACCTCGAACGCGCGCGTCTGCAGCGCGTCGCCGGCCAGCAGGGCCAGCGCCTCGCCGAAGCGCACGTGCGCGGTCGGCTGGCCGCGGCGCAGCACGTCGTCGTCCATGCACGGCAGATCGTCGTGCACCAGCGAATAGGCATGCACCAGCTCGACCGCGCAGGCCGCCGCGTCGAGCGCCGCGTCTTGCGCGTCGACCGCTTCGCCCACCGCCCACACCAGCAGCGGCCGCATGCGCTTGCCGCCGAGCGCGGCGGCGTAATGCATCGCCTGCTCGAGCGGCGCGTGCTGCGGCAGCGCGGCGTCGAGCAGCACGCGCACGCGCGCCGCCCGCTCGCCCGACCAGGCGTCGAAGTCGGCCAGTTCCGCAGCCACGGCTGCGTCAGGCGTCGGCGTCGCGCTCACCGTCTGCATAGGGTTTGAGTTCCGCACCATCGAGCACCTCGATGCGTTGCTCGACCGCGGCCAGGCGCTCGCGGCAGTAGCGCAGCAGCGTCGCGCCGCGCGCGTAGGCCTGCAGCGTGTCGTCCAGGCCCATCTGGCCCGATTCGAGCTGCAGCACCAGTTGTTCGAGTTCGCCGACCGCCTGCTCGTAGCTGGCCGGCTGGGGGGATTTGCGCATCGTAGCGGTCATCGTGTTGCGCGGCACCTCAAGCGCGCGCGGCGCCATTCGCAAAAGGGGCCCATTCTATCGGTTGCCACCCGCGCGCGCCGCGCGCCGGCTGCCCCTGCGCGCACAAGGGTTGGCCCGAGAACACCCGCGGGCTACAATCCCGGGACCCGAGAATTCGGCTTATCGATTGATTTCACAGGAGTTTTCAGGCCCATCATGTCGGATTTGAGCGTCTCCCTGACCACGCGCAAGACCCAGCTGCCGGTGGCGGCTTATTTCGATGCGGAGCTTTACGCGAAGGAGCAGCGCCTCATCTTCGATGACGGGCCGAAGTATCTCGGCCACGAACTCGCGGTGCCCAACGTCGGCGACTACTACGCGCTGGCACACGAGGGCGAAGGCCGCGTGCTGGTGCGCAACGCCGCCGGCATCGACCTGCTGTCCAACGTCTGCCGCCATCGCCAGGCGGTGATGCTCAAGGGCCGCGGTCAGACCGGCAGCCGCATCGTCTGCCCGCTTCACCGCTGGACGTACAAGACCGACGGCGAACTCGCCGGCGCCCCGCATTTCGCCGAAGATCCCTGCCTGCACCTGAAGCGCTACGCGCGTCCGCAGCGCTGGAACGGGCTGCTGTTCGACGCCAACGGCTACGACCTCGCCGGCGCGCTGGCCGGGCTCAAGCACCCGGCGCTGGACTTCGACGGCTACGTGCTCGACCACGTCGAGCACCATGTCTGCAACTACAACTGGAAGACCTTCATCGAGGTGTACCTCGAGGACTACCACGTCGGGCCGTTCCACCCGGGCCTGGGGCATTTCGTCACCTGCGACGACCTGCGCTGGCAGTTCGACCGCGAGTTCAGCGTGCAGACCGTCGGCATCCGCGACGGCCTGCAGAAGTCCGGCAGCAAGGTCTACGCCAAATGGCAGGACGTGCTGCTCAATTACCGCCAGGGTGTCGCACCCGAGCAGGGCGCGGTCTGGCTGACGCTGTATCCGACGCTGATGGTCGAGTGGTATCCGCACGTGCTCGTGGTCTCGGCGCTGTACCCGCAAGGCCCGCAGCGCACGCTCAACGTCGTCGAGTTCTACTACCCCGAGGAAATCGCCGCGTTCGAGCGCGAGTTCATCGAGGCCGAGCGCGCCGCGTACATGGAGACCTGCATCGAGGACGACGAAATCGGCGAGCGCATGGACGCCGGACGCCGCGCGCTGTTCGAGCGCGGCGACGACGAGGTCGGGCCCTACCAGTCGCCGATGGAAGACGGCATGCGGCATTTCCACCAGTGGTATCGCGGCAAGCTCGACTGGGACCGCGACACCGGCATGCCCGAGCGCTGAACGCGGTCGAATGCGGGGTCGGCGTGGCGCCGCGGGATAATCGATCATCTTCACCTTCGCGCAGTGTCCCAGCGATGAACGACCCGACCCGCCACACGACCCTGATCGACGCTGCCGCGCTGCAGCGCCTGCTGCCCTCGGCGCGCGTGTTCGACTGCAGCTTTGAGCTCACCGACCCCGAGCGCGGCGCGCGCGAGTACCTGCAGGGCCATGTGCCCGGCGCGCTGCACCTGCACCTCGACCGCGACCTGTCATCGGCGCCGACCGGCGCCAACGGCCGCCACCCGCTGCCCGCGCGCGACGCGCTGGCAGCGCGGCTGGCCGCCTGCGGCGTGCATGCCGGCCAGCAGGTCGTCGCCTACGACCGCAGCCAGGGCGTGTTCGCCTCGCGCCTGTGGTGGTTGCTGCGCTGGCTCGGGCATGAACGCGTCGCGGTGCTCGACGGCGGCTGGCAGGCCTGGCTGGACGCTGACGGCGCAGTAGCCACGGGCGCCGAGCCGGCGCCGCCGCAGGGCGATTTCGCCGCCGCGGCGCCGCTGGCCGACACCGTCGACGTGGCCGCGGTGCTGGCCAACGTCGGCAGCCGCGCGCGCCTGCTGGTCGACGCGCGCTCGCCCGAGCGCTACGCCGGCGAAGGCGAGACGCTGGACCCGGTCGGCGGCCACATTCCAGGCGCGGTGTGCCGCTTCCACCGCGACAACCTGACCGCCGACGGCCGCTTCAAGCCCGCCGCGCAGCTGCGCGACGAGTGGCGCGCGGTGCTCGGCACGCGCGCTCCGGCGCAGGTCGTCCATCAGTGCGGCTCGGGCGTCTCGGCCTGCCACAACCTGCTGGCGATGCACCACGCCGGACTGGCCGGCGCGGCGCTGTACCCAGGCTCGTGGAGCGAGTGGTGCGCCGACGCGACGCGGCCGCTGGCGCGCGGCGACGCCGCCGGATGAGTCCTACCTTGCACCAGATCAAATGGTGCGCAGCAAGCCGTCGCACGCTATAAACACGGCTTGATCCATTGCCGCACAATCCACAACGGAGGTAACGCGTGTACAAGAAAATCCTGGTGCCGACCGATGGCTCGGCCACCGCTGCCAAGGCCATCGAGCCCGCCGTCGAGATGGCTCGACTGTTCGGCGCCGACATCGTCGGCATCGCGGTCAGCGACCCCTATCCCTATTCCGGTCTGGCCGAGACCGTCCCGGTGACCGCCGACGCCTATCGCGCCAGCACGACCAAGGCTGCCGAGGCCGCACTGCAGCCGCTGATCGAGGCGTGCGCAAAAGCCTCGGTGAAGTGCGAGTGCATGGTCTCGGAAGACGTGCACCCGTGGAAGGCGATGCTCGACGCCGCCGCCGAGAAGCACTGCGACCTCGTCGTGATGGCCTCGCACGGCCGCCGTGGCGTGCAGGCGGTGCTGCTGGGCAGCGAGACGCAGAAACTGCTGACTCATTCGAAACTGCCGGTGCTGGTGGTGCGCTGACGCACCGCCCGCGCCGCTTCCCCCCTGCTTGATGGAGAGCGCGATGTTCAAACATATCCTGATCCCGACCGACGGTTCCGAACTCGCCGAGAAGGCCATCCCGCTCACCCTCGAGCAGGCCCGGCTCAACGGCGCGCGCCTGACCGCGGTGTCGGTGATCGACCTCTACCCCTACATCGGCGCGATCGAGGTGATGCCCACCGGCATCGAAGGCTGGCAGGAGGCGATCCGCGCGCAGGCCGAAGCCGCGGTGAAGAAGGTGGTCGACGCGGCCACGGCGGCCGGTGTGCCCTGCGACAGCGCGGTGCAGGAAGACACGCTGGCATGGCGCGGCCTGCTCGCGGTGGCCGAGCGCGAAGGCTGCGACCTGATCGTGATCTCCTCACACGGTCGCGGCGGCCTGAGCTCGGCGCTGCTGGGCAGCCAGACCGCGCGCGTGCTGTCGCACACCAGGATCCCGGTGCTGGTGGTGCGCTGACGCGCCGCAGCCGGGCTGCCGCGAGCGCGCGGCCCGGCTCAGTGGCCAGCCCCTCAGTGCGCCAGCTCCCAGTTGGCGCCGACGCCGAGCTCCGCCACCAGGGGCACCGACAGCTCGGCCACGCCCGCCATCAGGCGGGGCACTTCCGCGCGAACCCAGTCCAGTTCGTCGGGTGCGACTTCGAGCACCAGTTCGTCGTGCACCTGCATCACGACGCGGCTGCGCCGCGACTGCAAGGCGGCGTCGACCGCGAGCATCGCCATCTTGATCAGGTCGGCCGCGGTGCCCTGCATCGGCGCATTGATCGCGGCGCGCGCCGCAGCGGCGCGGCGCGGACCGTTCGGTGAATTGATCTCGGGCAGCCACAAGCGCCGCCCGAACACCGTCTCCACATAGCCTTGCGCCTTGGCCTGCTCGCGCGTGCGCTCCATGTACGCCGCCACGCCGGGGTAGCGCGCGAAATAACGCTCGATGTAGGTCTGCGCGGCACTGCGTTCCAGCCCCAGGTTGCGCGCCAGGCCGAACGCGCTCATGCCGTAGATCAGCCCGAA
>JAKAHP010000214.1 GCA_021825505.1 Pseudomonadota bacterium | reverse complement strand
CCCGGGTTGGAAGCCGCCTGTCGCGGCTTGCCGCGGGCGAGGTGCTGCACGACGAACCGGGGGCCGCGGACGCCGCCGACCGCGATGGCCCTGCCATGGCCTTCATCCGCGCGGCGGTGCGCGGCGTCATCGCGGCGCTGATGCAGCGCTGGCCGGCGGACCGGCGCGTGCGCATCCTTGATATCGGCGCAGGCAGCGATACTTGCGATCGCCTGCGTGCGCTGCTGCCTGCCGATCGGCTGGACTACGTGCTGGCGCGCACCGCCGACGACGACGTGGCGCACCTGCGCGCACAGTTCGCCCACGCCACGGACGTCACGGTCGCGGTGCTCGACCCCGATAGCGGCGCGCTGGACAGTGCCAATGCGCTGCCCGGCCGGTTCGACATCGTGTTGGTCGATCAGGTGCTGCACCGCTGGGCCGGCGTGTCGCGCATGCTGCGGCAGCTGGCGCAGCGCATGCCGTCCGACGCGGTATTGCTGCTGGTCGAACGCCGGCCGGACCGGACGTCCGATCTGGCCTGTGGCGTGGACCACGACTGGTGGCAGGCGCGCGAATCCGAGGTCCGCGGTCGCCTGATGCCGCCGGCGGCCTGGGAACAGCTGCTGCAGGAAGCGGGATGGGCCGAGGTGCAGACCGCAGCCGACCCTCTTGGCGCGCCCCGTGGCCTGGGCGGCTTCGTGGTGCTGGCCAAACCGCCGCGGCTCGCGCTGCCCGATGCTGACGCCCCCGCGGACGATGCGCCTTGGGCGCTGGCGAGCGTCGACGGCGGCGAGTCTGCACTGATGCGCGCGGTGGCCGGCGCGATGGGCACACGGGGCGAGGTGGAGCCAACCGGCGCGACCGCGCCTGCCCCGGAGCGGCGCCACGCCTGGTTCTTCGACGCGATGCCGCTCGAACTGGGCGCCGCCGACCTGGCCCGCGCCTGCGACTGGCTGCGCGAGCGGCTGCTGGCATTGCACGCCGCGCAGCCCAACGCGAGCGTCTGCCTCGTCACCCGAGGTGGAGCGCTGGTGGAGTCGGCCGATTCCCGCGCGTCCAGTCCTGCGGCTGCCGCGATCTGGGGCGTGGCTCGCGTGGTCGCGAACGAGTTCCCGCAACTGCGCCTGCGGCTGGTCGACGTCCGGCTCGACACCGAGCAGCCCGAGGCGCTGGCTCGGCTGCTGCGCGAACTCGACCGAGTCGAGGATGCCGAAACCGAGGTGATCCTCACGGCCGATGGGCGCCAGGTTCCCCGCGTCGTGCCGGTCACACTGCAGGACATCGCGCGCCACACCGCGGCCGGCGCCGATGACGGCTGGCGGCTGGACTTCACGCTGCCCGGGCAGCTGCGCAACCTGGTCTGGCGAGCGATGCCGCGGCGCGACCTGGCCGATGACGAAATCGAGATCGCGGCCAGCGCCGCAGCGCTCAATTTCCGCGACCTGATGTACGCGATGGGCCTGCTGTCGGACGAAGCACTGGAACAGGGCTTCGCCGGGCCCGCGCTCGGGCTGGAGGTCGCCGGGCTGGTCAGCCGCTGCGGTGCGCGCGTCACGCGGTTCAAGCCCGGCGACGCCGTGCTCGCGTTTGCCGGGGCGAGCTTCGCCAGCCACGTCGTCGTGCCCGAGCGCGCGGCCGCGCTCAAACCCGAGCAATGGAGCTTCGAAGCGGCAGCAACGGTGCCCACGGTGTTCTTCACCGTCTGGTACGCGCTACGCCACCTGGCGCAGCTGCAGCCAGGGGAGCGAGTGCTGATCCATGGCGCCGCCGGCGGCGTGGGCATTGCGGCCATCCAGGTCGCGCGCCAGATCGGCGCCGAGATCTATGCCACGGCCGGTAGCGCCGAAAAGCGTGAGTTCGTCGCCCTGCTGGGCGCCGATCACGTGTTCGACTCGCGCAGCGCCGGCTTCGACGACGCCATCCTGGAGCAGACCGCAGGGGAGGGCGTGGACGTCGTCCTCAATTCGCTGGCCGGAGAGGCGATCGAACGCAACCTGCGGGCGTTGCGTCCGTTCGGCCGTTTCGTCGAGCTGGGCAAGCGCGACTTCTACGAGAACACCGCCATCGGCCTGCGGCCGTTCCGCAACAACATCAGCTATTTCGGGGTCGACGCCGACCAGCTGATGAAACTGCGCCCGGCCCTCGCGTCGCAGGTGTTCGGCGAGGTGATGAACGAATTCGCGCAGGGACGGCTGACCCCGTTGCCGTGCCGCGTCTTCCTGCCCGACCAGGTGGTCGACGCTTTTCGCCAGATGCAGCAGGCGCGGCATATCGGCAAGCTCGTCATCGACCTGCGCCAGCGGCCCACGCACATCGTGCGCCCCGCTCCGCCGACGCCGTTTGCGGCGCGGCGCGACGGCAGCTACCTGGTCACCGGCGGTCTTTCGGGGTTCGGCCTCGCCACTGCAGCATGGCTCGCCGAGCGGGGCGCCGGGCGCTTGGTGCTGGTGGGCCGCCGCGGCGCGCAGACACCGGGCATCGCCGCGGATCTCGAGCAATTGCGGGCGCTGGGCGTCCCGGTCGACGTGCGCGCGTGCGACGTCACCGACCGCGCCCAGGTCGCCGAACTCGTGCGGCAGATCGCCGAGTCCGGGCCGCCGCTGCGCGGCGTGGTGCACGCCGCCATGGTGCTCGACGACGCGCTGCTGTCGCAACTGGGCGCCGAGCGCTTCCGCAAGGTGCTGGCCCCCAAGCTCGACGGCGCGTGGAACCTGCACCACGCGACGCAGGGCCACCCGCTCGACCTGTTCATCGTCGACTCGTCGGCCACCACGCTGCTGGGCAATCCGGGCCAGGCGAATTACGTCGCGGCCAATGCTGCGCTGGAGGCGTTCGCCCGTTGGCGGCGCGCACAGGGACTACCGGCCACGCTGGTCGCCTGGGGACCGATCGGCGACGTGGGCGTGCTGACCGGCAACGTCCTCGCCCGCGAGGGACTCGAGTCGCGTTTGGGCGCCGCTCCGCTGCGCTCGGCGCAGGCGCTGGACATGCTCGGACGCTTGCTCGCATCCGACGCGAGCGGCCTGGCAGTGATGGACTTCGACTGGCCCACGCTGCAGCGCAGCCTGCCCTGCGCGCCATCGCCGCGGTTCGACGTGCTGCGCCGGCTGCTGGGCAGCGCCTCGGCAGCACAGGGCGACGCGGACGTGCGGGCGCTTCTGGCGCAACTGCCGCGCGACCTGGCCCAGCACACCCTGGCGGAACTGCTGGGGGCCGAAGTCGCCGAGATCCTGCGGCTGCCGCCCGACGGCGTGCCGTTCGACCGCGCGCTCAATGACCTGGGCATGGACTCGCTGATGGCGGTCGAACTCGGCCTTGCCCTGGAAAAGCGCCTGGCCGTCACGATCTCGCCGATGTTCCTCCATGACAACCCCACCGTCGACCGGATCGCCGAGCGACTGCTCTCCACGCTGCTCGGCGAAGCCGGGGAGGGGGACGCGCCGCCCGATCCGACCCGGGATCTGGTGCAGCAGCTGGCGGCGCAACACGCCGAGGGCGAGCTGTCCGCCCAGGCCGACAGCGTGGCCGAGGCCGTGCGCCAGAAGATCACCACTGGAACGCGTCTGACCTCATGAGCGCACCTCTCGAAGACAAGGGCCGCATCGGGCTTGGCCGATTGGCGCGAAGCAAGCTGATCGAACGCTTTCGCAGCCAGGACAAGTCGCGCGCTGACGACGGCACGGCATGGCAGACGGCTGCGTCGCGACCGGCGACGCCGGTGCCCGATGCCTGGTGCCGCTTCGAGCGCCATCCCGCCTACGAAAGGCTGGTCGTCTCACAGACTGCTGCCGAGCGGCTCGGGCTCGACAACCCGTTCTTTCGCATGCACGACAGCGTCGGCTCGGCGACCACGCAGATCGCCGGGCGCGAGTTCATCAATTTCTCCAGCTACAACTACCTGGGGCTGAGCGGCCACCCGCGGGTCAACAAGGCCGCCAGGGACGCGATGGAGCGCTATGGCACCTCGCCTTCGGCGAGCCGCCTGGTGGCCGGTGAACGCCCGATCCAGCGCCAGCTCGAGCAGGCGCTGGCGACTTTCTACGGGGTGGACGACGCGGTCGTGTTCGTCAGCGGCCACGCCACGAACGTGAGCACCATCTCGGCGCTGTTCGGGGCGAAGGACCTGGTGGTGCACGACGCGCTGATCCACAACAGCGTGCTCGAAGGCATCCGGCTGTCGGGCGCCCACCGCCGCAGCTTTCCGCACAACGACGGGCAGGCGCTCGATGCGCTGCTCGCGCAGATCCGCGGCCAGTTCGAGCGCGTGCTCATCGTGATCGAGGGGCTGTACAGCATGGACGGCGACTGCCCGGACCTGCCGCGCTTCGTCGAGATCAAGACCCGGCACAAGGCGTTCCTGATGGTCGACGAGGCGCATGCGCTGGGCGTGCTCGGCCCCACCGGGCGGGGCATCGCCGAGCACGCGCGAGTGCCCACGCAGGCGGTCGACATCTGGATGGGCACGCTCAGCAAGGCCCTGGCGAGTTGCGGCGGGTACGTCGCGGGCAGCCAGGCGCTGGTCGATCTGCTCAAGTACACGGCTCCCGGCTTCGTGTACAGCGTGGGCATCTCGCCGCCGCTGGCCGCTGCGGCGCTGGAGGCGCTGCGCATTCTGCAGGACGAACCCCGGCGCGTCGCGCGGCTGCAGGAGGCGGGCCACGAGTTCCTCCACCTGGCGCGCCAGCACGGCATCGACACCGGACTCTCCGAAGGCTATGCCGTCACGCCCGCGCTGATCGGCTCCTCGCTCAAGGCCGCCAAAGCCTCGAATGCGCTGTTCGCGCGCGGCATCAACGTCCAGCCCATCGTCTACCCGGCGGTGGAAGAAAAGGCCGCGCGCCTGCGATTCTTCGTGAGCGCGCTGCACACTCCCGAGCACCTGCGCGCCGCCGTCGAGGCGCTGGCCAGGGTGCTCTGAACCGAACGAACGGACCCCCCATGGCGATCCTTCCCGTGATCCTGTCTGGCGGTGCCGGCACGCGGCTCTGGCCCGTCTCCCGCGAAAATCATCCCAAGCCCTTCATCCGGTTGGCCGATGGGCAAAGTCTGCTGCAAAAGACCTTCCTGCGTGCCGCGGCCTTGCCGGGCGTGGGTGAAGTGCTCACCGTCACCAACCGCGAGTTCTTCTTCCAGACCGACGACGAATACCGCGCCGTGAATGGCGGCGAACTGCCCACGGCCTACCTCCTCGAGCCGGTGGGACGCAATACGGCGGCCGCCATTGCCGCTGCCGCCTTGGCCGTGGCGCAGCGCGACCCGGAGACGGTGCTGCTCGTGCTGCCCGCCGATCATCTCATCCTCGACGAAGCCGCCTTTGCCGTGGCCGTGGAGCAGGCCGTGCAGCTCGCCACCGAAGGCTTCCTGGTGACCTTCGGCATCGAGCCCGACGCGCCCG
>JAKAHP010000213.1 GCA_021825505.1 Pseudomonadota bacterium | reverse complement strand
TCAAGGGGAGATGTAGGCGTAACCGTCGCGGAACTGCAGGTTGGCGACTTCGGCCACGCCCGACGGCACCACGGTGGCGTCGATGATGACCTTGTCAGTCGACAGCTTGCGACTGTTCAGCGTGTTGTGGCAGACGCGGAACGAGACGCCGCGGTTGGCCAGGTCGCCGATGTTGCCGGCGTAGGCGGCGCCGTTCGCGTCGGTGGCGCCCTCGAGCATGAAGTCGATGCCGGCGCCGTTGCCGACGACGACGATCTTCACGCCCGGGTCGGCCGCCAGATGGTTGCGCACATTGCCCAGGCAGCGCGAGGCCTGCGGCAGGCCCTGGGTGACGTGGTAGACCACGCGCACCGGGGCGGCGCTGGCGGCTTCGGCGGCCGGCGCCAGGCCGAGACCGGCGGCGGCCGAGGCCAGGATCGCGTTGCGGCGGGATGTCGACGGTTGGCTCATCTCTGCGATCTCCTCACGGCTTGATGTAGTACCAGCCCTGCGCCTGCAGGCGCACGACCTCGTAGACCCCGGCCGGCACCATGGTGGCTTCGAGCACGACGTCGCTGGCCGGGATCTTCATGAAGGTCAGCGTGTTCTGGCAGGCCTTGAATACGACGCCCTGGTTGGCCAGGTCGCCGATCAAGCCCGAGAACAGCGCCCCGCTGGGCGTTTTCGTGCCGTTGAGCAGGAAGCGGATCGCGCGGCTGTAGCCCACCACGGTGAATTTCAGCTTCGGGTCGATCTGCAGCACGTTCTGGATGTTGATCAGCCCTTCGTAGGCCTGCTCCAGGCTGTCGCTGATCTGCATCACGATCTTCCACGGCTCGCTCGACAGCTGCGCCGACTTCACCGGGCCCAGCCCCGGCTCGGCGCCTTGCGCCGGCGCGGCGCCGAGGCCGGCCAGGCCGAGGCCGAGCAGCTTGAGCCGATCGCGTGGGTTCATGCCGTCTCCTCGTGTCGCGTGGCGCGCGTGTCAGCGACGGATCTCGCCGTCGCCGAGCACCACCCACTTCTGGCTGGTCAGGCCCTCGAGCCCGACCGGGCCGCGGGCGTGGAACTTGTCGGTCGAGATGCCGATCTCGGCGCCGAGGCCGAATTCGAAGCCGTCGGAGAAGCGCGTCGACGCGTTGACCATCACGCTGGCCGAATCGACTTCGCGCAGGAAGCGCATCGCGTGGCGGTGGTCGGTGGTGAGGATCGCGTCGGTATGCCCCGAGCCGTGGCGGTTGATGTGCTCGATGGCGTCGTCGAGGCCGTCGACGACCTTGATCGAGATGATCGGCGCCAGGTATTCGGTGTCCCAGTCGACCTCGCTGGCGTCGGCCAGGCGCGCGCCCGGCAGCGCCGCGAGCAGCGCGCGCGAGCGCGCGCAGCAGCGCATCTCGACGCCCTTGGCGGCGAACACCGCGCCGATGCGCGGCAGGAAGTCGGCGGCCACTGCCTCGGCCACGAGCAGCGACTCGGCGGCGTTGCACGGGCTGTAGCGCTGGGTCTTGGCGTTGTCGGTGACGGTCACCGCCATGTCCAGGTCGCAGGCGTCGTCGACGTAGACGTGGCAGTTGCCGTCCAGGTGCTTGATCACCGGCACGCGCGCTTCGGCCGCGATGCGCGCGATCAGGCTCTTGCCGCCGCGCGGAATGATCACGTCGACGTATTCGGGCAGCGTGATCAGCGCGCCGACCGCGGCGCGGTCGGTGGTCGGGATCAATTGCACGGCGTCGCCGGGGAGTTCGGCCGCACGCAGCGCGCCGGCGACGCGCTCGGCCAGCGCGCGGTTGCTGTGGATCGCCTCGGAGCCGCCGCGCAGGATCACCGCGTTGCCCGACTTGATCGCCAGGCTGGCGGCCTCGATGGTGACGTTGGGGCGGCTCTCGTAGATCATGCCGAACACGCCCAGCGGCACGCGCATGCGGCCCACCGCGATGCCGCTGGGGCGGCGGCGCAGCTCGTCGATGGCGCCGATCGGGTCGGGCAGCGCGGCGACCTGCGCGCAGCTGGCGGCCATCTGCTCGATGACCTTGTCGCTCAGCGCGAGACGATCGACGAACGCCGCATCGAGCCCGGCGGCGCGCGCCGCGTCGAGGTCGAGCGCATTGGCCGCGCGCAGCGCGTCGGCGTCGGCGCGGATCGCGTCGGCCAGCGCCAGCAGCGCGGCATTCTTCGCGGCGGTGCTGGCGCGGGCCATCAGGCGCGACGCGGTGCGCGCGCGGCGGCCGAGGTCGGCGACGAGTTCGGTGGCGGTTGACATCGGGGACTGGCTCCTTCGCAGCCCCCCATTGTCGCAAACTGTCTGCTGGTGTGTAACGGTATTTACCAGCTGACTTCGCGCTCCGGGGTCGAACTGATCTGGTGGATCGCCAGATCGGCGCCTTCGAATTCGGCTTCGGCGTCGAGCCGGATGCCCAGAGTCTTCTTCAGTACGCCGTACACCAGCGCGCCGCTGAGCAGCGCCCAGACCACGGTGCCGGCGGTGCCCAGCAGCTGGCCGGCGAAGCTGACGCCGCCGGCGCCGCCCAGCGCGGTCTGGCCGAAGATGCCCGCGGCGATGCCGCCCCAGGTGCCGCACAGCCCGTGCAGCGGCCACACGCCGAGCACGTCGTCGATGCGCAGCCGGTTCTGCGTCAGCGTGAACATCCACACGAACAGCGCGCCGGCGACGGCTCCGGTGACCAGCGCCCCCAACGGGTGCATCACGTCGGAGCCGGCGCACACCGCGACCAGCCCGGCCAGCGGGCCGTTGTGCACGAAGCCGGGGTCGTTGCGCCCGACCACCAGCGCGGCCAGCGTGCCGCCGACCATCGCCATCAGCGAATTGACCGCGACCAGCCCGGAGATCTTGTCCAGCGTCTGCGCGCTCATCACGTTGAAGCCGAACCAGCCGACGACGAGGATCCACGAGCCCAGCGCGAGGAAGGGGATGCTCGACGGCGGGTGCGGGTTGACGCGGCCGTCGCGGTAGCGGCCGCGGCGCGCGCCGAGCAGCAGCACCGCCGGCAGCGCGATCCAGCCGCCCATCGCGTGCACCACGACCGAACCGGCGAAGTCGTGGAAGGGCACGCCGAAGGCGTGCGTGAACATCGCCTGCACGCCGAAGCGGCTGCCCCACAGCGCGCCTTCGAGCAGCGGGTAGGCGAGGCCGACGATCAGCGCGGTGGCGATCAGCTGCGGGTAGAAGCGTGCGCGCTCGGCGATGCCGCCGGAGATGATCGCCGGCACCGCGGCGGCGAAGGTCAGCAGGAAGAAGAAGCGGGTCAGCGCGTAGCCGTGGTCGAGGTCGAGCTGCGCGGCCGGCACCATGAAGCTGACGCCGTAGGCGATGCCATAGCCGACGAAGTAGTAGGCCAGCGTCGCCACCGAGAAGTCGGTGAGGATCTTCACCAGCGCGTTGACCTGGTTCTTGCGCCGTACGGTGCCGAGTTCGAGGAAGGCGAATCCGGCGTGCATGAACAGCACCAGGATCGCGCCGAGGAGGATGAACAGCACGTCGCTGCTTTGTTGCAGGGCTTGCATCGGGGAAGACTCCGCTCGAAGGCCCAGGGAGATGGGATGCACCATGGGCGGGATGGAAACGCCCCGCTTTGAAGCAAGATGCGTTCCAAAACCGTGCGCACCGTTGATTCCGTGTTTTCTCGCGTGCACGGCCGCAAGGAAGGTGCTGCGAATGCACCAAAACGGGTCATCGTCGGCATTCTGGTGCACCACGGCGTAGCGGATTCCTCGTTTTGGTGCGTGCTGCGCGCCGTCGGCGCGATGGTCGCGTCGCGTCTATGATCATCGGTTTGGCCGCCGCAGATGACCGATCCCCGCAAACCCGCCGTGCTCGCGCTGGTCGCGCTGACCGCGATCTGGAGCACCAACTGGATCGTCATGAAGCTGGCGATGGCCGACTCCGGCCCGCTGCCGTTCTCGCTGCTGCGCTACGCCGGCGCCACCGCGTTGCTGTTCGCCTTGCTGCTGCAGCGCGGCGAGAGCCTGGCGCCGCCGCCGCTGCGCGCGACCGCCTTGATCGGCCTGACCCAGACCACCGGATTCACCGCGCTGGCGCAGTGGGCGCTGGTGCACGGCGGCGCCGGCAAGACCGCGCTGCTGGTCTATACGATGCCGTTCTGGACCGTGCTGCTGGCCTGGGCGTTCCTGCGCGAGCGCCTGCGCGGCGCGCAGCTGCTCAGCCTGGGCGCGGCCGCCGGCGGCCTGCTGCTGATCCTGCAGCCGTGGTCGGCCGCGCTGCAGCTGGGCAGTTCGCTGCTGGCGATAGGCGGCGGCGTCAGCTGGGCCGCCGCGACGGTGCTGACGAAGCGCCTGTTCGCGCGCCATCCGGTGTCGGCGCTGCGCCTGAGCGCGTGGCAGATGCTGTTCGGCACCGCCTTCCTGCTGCCGCTGGCGCTGCTGGCGCCGGGCCGTGGCGTGCACTGGACCGGCGCCTTCGTCGGCGCGCTGCTGTACAACGTCGTGCTCGCGTCGGGGCTGGCGTGGACCTTGTGGCAGTTCGTCGTGCAGCGCCTGGCCGCCAGCGTCGCCGGGCTGTCCAGCCTGGCGGTGCCGCTGACCGGGGTGCTGCTGGCCTGGGCGCTGCTCGGCGAGCGGCCGAACGCGTCGGAGGCCGCCGGCATCGCGCTGCTCGGCGCCGCGCTGGCGCTGCTGCTGCGCCAGCGCCGCGACTGATCAGCGCCGCATCAGCGTCGACTTGCCGAACAGGCTGCTGACCAGGTCGACGGCGAGTTCGGCGCTGCGGTTGCCCTGGTCGAAGGCCGGATTCAGCTCGACGATGTCCAGCGAACTCAGGCGCCCGCTGTCGGCGATCATTTCCATGCACAGCTGCGCTTCGCGGTAGCTGGGGCCGCCGCGCACCGTGGTGGCGACGCCCGGCGCGATCTCGGGGTCGAGGAAATCGATGTCGAAGCTGACGTGCAGGTCGGTGTCGGCGTCGACCCCGGCCAGCGCGTGGCGCATGGTCTGGCGCATGCCGTGCTCGTCGATGAAGCGCATGTCGTAGACCTCGAGGCCGCAGTCGTGCACCAGCTGGCGTTCCTGCGCGTCGACACTGCGCACGCCGATCTGGCGCACCTCGCGCGCGTCGAGCGCGGCGCCGCCGCCGGTGAGCTGCGGCGGGCCGAGCCCGCACAGGCAGGCCAGCGGCATGCCGTGCAGATTGCCGCTGGGCGTGATCTGCGCGGTGTTGAAGTCGGCGTGCGCGTCGAGCCACAGCACGCGCAGCCGGCGTCCGCGGGCGCGCGCATGCGCCGCGGCCGCGCCGATCGAGCCCACCGCCAGGCAATGGTCGCCGCCGAGCAGCAGCGGCGTGTCGCCGCCGTGCAGCGCCGCGGCGACCGCGTCGTGCACCGCGCGGTTCCAGGCGACGACCTCGTCGAGGTGGCGCCAGCCGTCGCGCGGCGGCAG
>JAKAHP010000212.1 GCA_021825505.1 Pseudomonadota bacterium | reverse complement strand
ATACAGCGCGATGCGCAGGCTGAAGGCCGCGCCGAGCCAGGTGCCCGGCACCAGCGTCTCGTCCTGCGCGAACACCGGGATGCCGCGCACCCGCGTCCACAGCCACAGCAGCGCCATCAGCGCATTGACCACCGCGGTGGCCTGCAGCAGCGGCGGCATGCCGGTGGCCGCGATCAGCGCCGGCAGCGCCCCCCACAGCAGCGCCGCACCCGGCTCGCGCCAGCGCTCGAGACTCACGCCTGGCGCGTCAGTCGTGCCGCGCACCGCGTTCGGCGGCCAGCGTCGCGGTCACCGCCGGGCGCGCCTGCACGCGCTGCACATAAGCCTGCAGCGCGGGCCATGCTGCCAGATCGGGACCGACGTGGGCGGTCCAGCCCAGCACCGTGAACAGATAGGCGTCGGCCACCGAATAGCCGCTCGCCAGCAGCCAGTCCTGCCCGCCCAGCGTCTGCGCCAGGTAGTCGAAGCGCTCGCCGAGGCGCTTGCGCTGCGCGTCCTTGACCGCGTCGGTGGACGCGGCATTGAACAGCGGGCTGAACTGCTTGTGCAGCTCGGTGGCGATGAAATTCAACCACTCCTGCAGGCGATAGCGCTCCAGCGTGCCGTTGGCCGGCGCCAGCCCGGCCTCGGGCTTGCGGTCGGCCAGGTATTGCACGATCGCCGGACCCTCGGTCAGCAGGCTGCCGTCGTCGAGCTGCAGCACCGGCACGTAGCCCTTCGGGTTGATGCTGCGGAAATCGCCGCCGCCGTCCATCACCTTGCTGCCGAGATCGACCTTGACGGTGTCGACCGGCAGGCCGAGCTCGTGCAGCACGATATGCGGCGACAGCGAACAGGCGCCGGGGCTGTAATAGAGTTTCATTCGGATCTCCAGTCGTGTGCGGGCGCCGCGACGACGCCCGCCTACGATGCTAGGGCCTGATCACGCGCCTCGCACGCCGCGCGGATTTCAGCCGTCCAGGCCTTCCTGCACCTGCTCGGCAGCGCGCAGCACGGCACGTGCCTTGGCCTCGGTCTCGCGCCATTCCATCTCGGGCACCGAGTCGGCGACGACGCCGGCGGCGGCCTGCACGTACAGCCAGCCGGCCTTGACGATGCCGGTGCGGATCGCGATCGCCAGATCCATGTCGCCGGCGTAGCTCCAGTAGCCGACGGCGCCGCCGTAGAGCCCGCGACGGCTGGGCTCGAGCGCGTCGATCAGTTCCATCGCGCGGATCTTGGGCGCGCCCGACAGGGTGCCGGCGGGGAAAGTCGCGCGCAGCACGTCCATCGCACTCAGGCCCGGGCGCAGCAGGCCCTCGACGTTGCTGACGATGTGCATCACATGCGAGTAGCGCTCGACCGCGAACGCCTCGGTGACCTTGACCGTGCCGGTGCGCGCCAGGCGGCCGATATCGTTGCGCGCCAGGTCGATCAGCATCAGGTGCTCGGCGCGCTCCTTCGGGTCGGCCAGCAGTTCGCGCTCGTGGCGCGCGTCGAGCTCGGCGCTGGCGCCGCGCGGGCGGGTGCCGGCCAGCGGCCGGATCGTGACCTTCTGGCCCTCGTCGGTCGCCTCCTGGCGCACCAGGATCTCGGGCGACGCGCCGACCACCTGGAAATCGCCGAAGTCGTACAGGTACATGTACGGCGAGGGGTTGAGCGAGCGCAGCGCGCGGTACAGCGCGAGCGGCGATTCGGTGTAGCGCTTGCGCAGCCGCTGGCCGACCTGGATCTGCATGAACTCGCCGGCGGCGATCATCTCCTTGGCGCGCTCGACCGCCTTCAGGTAGTCGGCCTTGTCGAACTCGCGCTCGATCGGCGTGACCTGCGAGCGCGGCATCGGCGGCGCCGACACCGAGTAGCGCAGCTTGTCGCGCAACTCCTGCAGGCGCGATTTGGCGCGCGCGTAAGCCTCCGGCTGCGCCGGATCGGCGTAGACGATGAAGTACAGCTTGCCCGACAGATTGTCGATCACCGCCAGCTGCTCGCACTGCAGCAGCAGGATGTCGGGCAGCTCGAGCGGATCGGGGCGCGGGTTGGCCGCGGCCGACTGCTGCAGGCGCGGCTCGATGTAGCGCGCCGCCTCGTAGCCGAAATAGCCGGCCAGCCCGCCGCAGAAGCGCGGCATGCCGGCCGGCAGCGCGACCTTGAAGCGCGCGCGCCACGCCTCGATGAACTCCAGCGGCGGCTGCGTCGAGGTTTCGACCTCGGCGCCGTCGTGCAGCACCCGGGTCACGCCGTCCTTCACGCGCAGCTCGGTGCGCGCGGTCAGGCCGATGAAGGAATAGCGGCCGAAGCGCTCGCCGCCGACCACCGATTCGAGCAGGAAGGTGTTGCGCCCGCCGTCGCGCGCGCGCGCCAGCTTCAGATACAGCGACAGCGGCGTTTCAAGGTCGGCGAAGGCTTCGGAGACCAGCGCGATGCGGTTGTAGCCGTCGCGCGCCAGCGCCTGGAATTCGAGTTCGGTCATCGTGTTCTCCATCGGCGACGTCGAGTCGCCGCAGCGTCGGGGGGCGGCCTCGTGCGGGCCGCGCTTCGTCGGGCGCGGCGCTTCAGGCCGCGTCAGGTGCCGCCAGGCGGGGTGCCGGACGGCGCGCAGGACGGCGCCGCCAGGGCCAGGCTCCCCGGTCCACCGAACCGTATGCGTGCTTGCGCGTGACGAACATCGACGAAAAGGCGCAGCACCGCTGCCGCGCGAAAAAGCCGAACCAGACGCGACTGTATCAAATCCCCGCCGCGCCGCGTGCGCCGCTGTTGCCTTCGCGCGCACGCGCAGGCACACTGCGACATCGACGAACGGGCGTTCGTTTGCGACGCCCAGGAAACATGATGCGAGCCCTGAACTCCGCCCTCAATCCCGCGCGGCGCGCAGCCCGGAGCCTGGCGTTGCGCGCCGCACTCGCCGTGCTGCCGGCGCTGCTGCTGCCGCGCGCGGCGTCGGCGCTCGAACTGCACGGCGTCGACGTGCCCGCCGGCGCGCAGCTCGGCGGCCGCGCGCTGCTGCTCAACGGCGCCGGCACGCGCTACTTCCTGATCTTCAAGGTCTACGTCGCCGAGCTGTACCTGCCGCAGCGCACGCGCGCGGCGGCCGACGCACTGGCGATGCCCGGGCCGAAGCTGATGCGGCTGGTGATGCTGCGCGACGTCAGCGGCAAGGAACTCGGCGACAAACTGACCGAGGACATCCAGAACAACATCGACCCGGCCGACTTCGCCGGCATGATCACCGGTCTCGCACGCATGGGTGGGCTGTTCGCCGAGCGCCACGAGCTGCACAGCGGCGACGTCGTCGAGCTGGCCGACGTCCCGGGACACGGCATGACGATCGCGATCAACGGCGCCAGCACCGGCGCGCCGTACACCGAGCCCGGGTTCTTCGACAACATGCTGCGCATCTGGCTCGGCCCGCGCCCGGCCGAACGGCGCCTCAAGCAGGCCCTGCTGGGCGACGCCAAGGTCGCCGACTGAAGCGCTCAGCCGGCCAGCGGCAGCTCGTCGAGGCGGTCGAAGTAGGCCGCCGCCGGCGTGGCGCGGATCGGCTCGCCGTGGTTGTAGCCGTAGGTGGCCAGCGCCACCGCGCAGCCGGCGCCGGCCGCGGCCTGCGCATCGTTCTGCGAATCGCCGATCATGATCGCCGCCGACGGCGCCACGCCGAGCAGCCGACAGGTTTCCAGCAGCGGCAGCGGGTCGGGCTTCTTGCGCGCGAACGCATCGCCCCCGTGCACCCCGACGAAGAACTCGTGCAGGCCCTTGAGCGCGAGCAGCTCGCGCGCATAGGCGGTCGGCTTGTTGGTGATGCACACCAGTTGCAAGCCGGCATCGCGCAGCCGCTGCAGACCTTCGACGACGCCGTCGAACACCGCCGAGCAGCTGCCGTTGACGTCGCCGTAGTGGCGTTGGTAGGCGTCGATAGCGCGCGGGTACAGCGCTTCGGCGCCTGCGTCGTCGAGGTGGATGCGCAGGGTCTGCGCGACCAGGTATTCGGAGCCCTTGCCGATGCGCAGCGCGACCTGCTCGCGCGTCACCGCCGGCAGGCCGAACTCGGGCAGCATGCGGTTGAGCGTGGCGTGGAAGTCGCCAAGGGTATCGACCATGGTGCCGTCGAGGTCGACGATGGCGGCCTGCACCGGCACGCCGGCCACCTGCGCTGTATTCAGAGTCGCGCTCATGCCCGCACGCCCGCAAGTTGGGTGCGCATCGCGTCGATCACCGCCTTGTAGTCGCGCTGGCCGAAGATGGCGCTGCCGGCGACGAAGGTGTCGGCGCCCGCGGCGGCAGCGGCGGCGATGTTCTCGGTCTTGATGCCGCCGTCGACCTCGAGCAGCACCTCTCGCCCGCTGCGCGCCCGGTAGGCGTCGAGGCGCTCCCGCACCAGCGTCAGCTTGCGCAGCGCCTCGGGGATGAAGCTCTGCCCGCCGAACCCCGGGTTGACGCTCATGATCAGCACCAGGTCGACTTTGTCGAGCACGTAGTCGAGCACTTCGAGCGACGAGGCCGGGTTGAACACCAGTCCGGCCTTGGCGCCGGCGTCGCGGATCAGCTGCAGCGTGCGGTCGACGTGGCGGCTGGCTTCCGGGTGGAAGCTGACGATGTCGGCTCCGGCCTGCGCGAACATCTGCGCCAGTGCGTCGACCGGCTCGACCATCAGATGCACGTCGAGCACCACCGCGCTGCCGTCGGCTCGGCGGCAATACGGCTTGATCGCCTGCGCCACCGCCGGGCCGATCGTCAGATTCGGCACGTAATGGTTGTCCATCACGTCGAAGTGGATGAAATCGGCGCCGGCGTCGATCACCGCGCGGATCTCGTCGCCGAGGCGGGCAAAATCGGCCGACAGGATGCTGGGAGCAATTCGGTAGGTCTTCATGGTCGCGCGATTGTAGGGTTCGAGGCCACGCGGCGCGCGGGCGCTGTCTACAATCGGAAGCACAATGGACGCCAGTCAATTTTCGGTCGAGGTCACCCCGGCATACCTGCCCGAGCAATCGGATGCGGAGCAGGGCGTCTGGGCCTACAGCTATACGGTACAGATCCGCAATACCGGTCGCGTCGCGGCGCAGCTGATCGCGCGGCACTGGACGATCGTCGACGACAGCGGCCGCGTCGAGGAAGTGCGCGGGCTCGGCGTCGTCGGCCACCAGCCGCTGCTCAAGCCCGGCGAGACCTTCGAATACACCAGCTGGACGCGCCTGCACACGCCGTCTGGCAGCATGCGCGGCAGCTATCTGTGCGTGACCGAGGACGGCGAGCGTTTCGACGCGCCGATTCCCGAGTTCGCGCTGCGTCCGCCCGGCGTCACGCTGCACTGATCGTGCGTCGCCTGCGCCTCCTGCTGCTGCCGCTGCTGCTGCTTGCCGGCTGCGCGGCGCCGTCGCTGCCGCCGGCCGAGGGCCCGTTGCCGGCGAGCCCGGGCGCGTCGGCGCCGACCGCGCC